>CAYLSF010000848.1:0-3843 GCA_964385675.1 uncultured Saprospiraceae bacterium | reverse complement strand
AGACTTCTAGTTTAGCTTATCATATTTTAATTTTTGTAAACCGAGAATTGCTGATAATTTATTGATTATTAAAGTAAAATTCTAGTCTTCAAGAGAATAAGGAAACGCACTATCAGACAAAAAACGCTTAATAATCCGCAACTTATGGGTATATTTTCGACGGTCTTGATTGTAGATACCCGTTGCATCTAGGCTATCTATACGGACTTGCCCTGAAGCATGGATGATTTGATTATCGGGTATAATAATGCCGACATGAACAATTTTACCTTTGGGATTTTCAAAAAAAGCTAAATCGCCTGCACGAGCCTTATCAAAAAAGTCAACGGTTTCTCCTTGATGAACTTGCTGTGAAGAATCTCTTTTGAGCGGAATACCGATCATTTTAAAAACGGATTGTGTAAATCCTGAACAATCAATCCCAAAAGGAGAGCGTCCACCCCATAAATAAGGAGCATTTAAAAAGCGATTAGCAATTTTTAATAAAATATCAATATTAATATCAATGGCTTTAGGGTTAATAAGGCGACCGCTATACGTAAATCGAGTTTGATTAAATTTGAAATTGATACCATCACAGTTCGGCAAAGTGCTTCCCATCACGAGAGGTATGAAGTGGGTTTTACCAACGGCTACATCTGATAACTCCAAGGTGTAAGCACAGTGTTTTTGCATGGTATGAAAGGTCTTTTCTTCTAAGGGTTGGTATTGTTTACTGTCTATCCAACCCGTATAATCATCGTAAGAACATTGGATATGCAGCCATTTTCGACGTTTTTCTAAGATTTTGAAGGTTTCACCAAATAAGAGTTGACTGACCATCTCGCTAGCGTCAGATGGCTTACTCCGAATTGGAACTATACTTAAATGGCAAACTCCGTACATTGTAATTAGGAATTATAAATTAGGAATTATGAATTTATAATTCCTAATATCAAATAATTTTTACAACACAAAAATAGTGAAAAAATGATGGTTTATACGCAAATCATTGAAAATTAAGTAATGTTCAAAAAATTAAACGGACATAAATACTGTTACCTTAATCCAAGACGTTTATTTAAAGTTGTCAATTTAGAAAACCATTGAACCAAAGTTTTTGATAAAAAAATCACTACTTTTGACTTGATTGTTTAGCAAACGAAAATTATAAATGAAAAAAATAGTTGTTGTTGTACTCTCCTTTGCGATAAGTCTAACCGCTTTTGGTCAAGATAAGCATTTTACGCAATTCTATAGTTCACCAATGAATCTCAATCCTGCCTTGACGGGTTCTTTTGATGGTAGCCATCGAATCGGATTAAATTATCGAACACAATGGGCGAGTTTATTACCCGATCCTTTCGTGACAGCAGGGGTTTCTTTTGATATGAATTTTTCGCCTTTCAAAGTGAAAACTTATGATGATAAAATTGGTGTAGGGCTTATTTTTTTCAATGATAAAGCGGGACCCTCAGACTTTACAACGAATAATATTGCCTTATCAGGAGCTTTTCATAAGGCTTTAGATAGGGCAGGGAAGCATTATCTTTCCGCCGGATTTCAAGTGGGAATCTTACAAAAGAGTATCAATTACGAAGGATTAACATTTAATGATCAATTTGATGGTAGTACGGGATACACCTTGCCTTCTGCGGAGGATTTACCTCGTAACAATTATGGTGCAGGAGATATATCTGCTGGAATTCAATGGTCGTTATCACCTAGAGATAGATTGATTATTTATGCTGGTGCATCTATTTTTCATTTGACTCGACCAGAAATTTCGTTTTATCAAGAATCTGAAACGATTGATTTATCCGTTCCTATTTTGATGAAATATGCCATCAATGCAGGGGTTCAATTGCCCATATCAAGAGGAGTCGATCTACAGCCTAGAGTTTTGATCTATTCACAAGGGCCTCATTTTGAAATCAATGCAGGTGCAAACGTAAGGGTTAGTTTATCGGATTATGATGATACTAGATTGTATGTAGGGAGTTGGGTGCGTCCTGTGAGGGATGTGGAAGGAAGTACAGAAGTAGATGCAGTAGTTTTATTGGTCGGTTTTCAGTTTTCTAGCGTACAAATTGGTGCAAGTTATGATGTAACCGTTTCTCCTTTAGCAAACTCTACGGCAGGAAATGGAGCATTTGAATTATCGCTTTCTTACATCGGAAGTTATGAAAATGAGAGTATATTGTGTCCTACTTTTTAAGGCTTAATTAAATAAGATACAAAAGCCACGAAAGCATAAATTTATACTTTCGTGGCTTTTATGTTTGATATGATTAAGTTAGCCTTCGAAATCCGAAATATTAAAACCCTCCATCAATAAGAAAAACCAAAAAGACAATTATAATAAATATTGCTGGAGCTAGTACAATTCCTTTTGCCCATTTCGTTAGACTTAATCCAGTATAATGGTCAGGATATTCATAAATATCTTTTTGCCCCCATTCTGCAAATTGATAGGTAATTGCACCCAAGAGTAAGTAAAATATTAAACCCGTGATGACGCCTGCCGCTGAAAATAAAGCCATCATGGCAACGCCTGTTAATAAACCTATAATAGATAGAATGAAAGAAGATATTGCCCATACATTCAGTTTCTTAGCTTTTCTATCCGACTTATTTTTAGATTTATTTCTATTGGACTTAAATGGACTTTTGAGCAATGTCCATAGGAGTTTACGCTTCAACTTTTTGAGTTTACGTTTCTTTTTTTGAGCCTCTGTTTTAGGTTTTTTCTTGAATAGCTTGGACAACCAAGACTGTTTCTTTTGGTGTTTGACTCGTTTTGTTGTGATATTGGTATTAGCTGTTGTATTGATTTGTTGTTCCGTTTGTGCTGTAGCATCTGCCTTATCATAATGAATAGGTGTAGCTATGCAGAATTGGGTACTAAATAATACTACAAATAAAGACAACATATACATTTTCGTATTTGTACTCATACAATAGTGGATTTTAATGTTAAATAAATTAGATGAAAGGTAAGGTTTCATTTTAAATCGTTTCAGTTATTCTTTAGTATAACATTCCATCATTTTAATAGAAAAATTATACCGCTTCAAATTAAAAAATACCATTTTATAACGGCAGTGTCTAACAAGAACACAAAATAAGGTAAATCTCATAATTAAAACTAAACGAATGTCACTTGGAAATATACTTTACAATTTAGTTAAAATCATATTGTTACTCACTTTACCCTTTATTGTGCTAATCAAAGGTGCCGTATGGCTTCACAATACCTATGAGTGGCAACCTTATCCTGCTATTATCGGTGGCGTCTTAGGTACTGCGTTGATTGTAGCTTTCTACTTTTACTTTATACACGGATATTTATCGGGAAGGTTGAGTGGATTGGAAACTTTTAAGCGAAGTATTTGGATTTCTGTATTTTTAGTGGGGATTTATGCTGTTAATGGTCTTTTATTTATCTCTGCTTCCAATACTAAAACTAAAGCCGTACAACAAGAATTTTTGAGCCTTCACCCCATTTTGCGATTGAGTGTAAGCACCATTGTGTTTTTAGATAGTGATTTGATTATCACAGATGCTAAACGAATACCCGAGGATTATAAAAAAATGGGATTACCCTCTAAAAGACGTTCGCTTCACTATAAACAAAAAAGTGGTTTTGTGCATGCTATGGATATTCGAGTGAATAACCGTTCAGAATTGCGAAATAATTTATTGAAATGGTATTTTCAAGCCATGGGGTTTAATGTGTTACGACACGGAGGTACAGGAGATCATTTACATATTTCTATCAGTAGTCATGACTTACCAGGAGCGATTTGATATATTGGATTCTTAATGCTTATTACTGGATTCTAGTGATTTTTTATTAGAATT
>CAYLSF010000847.1:0-3858 GCA_964385675.1 uncultured Saprospiraceae bacterium | reverse complement strand
TATTTGTTTTAAACCATAGCATATTATCAATACTTACGACAATCGATTTTCGATTTTCGACAATCGAGCATTTTAATAAATCAATCGAATGTCGTTGGTCGAATGTCGATTGTCGTACCTATTATAACTCGCAACAGAATACTGGATTTGCATAAGTCTTCCTCGGATTTTCATATTTACGGATACAGGATTTACCCCTAATTTTGTAATATAAAAATATTAAAGAGCATTCAAAATTCAATCATTCAAAATTCAATATTACTATGGATAGAAAGAATTTTATAAAAAAATCATTGCTAGGCGTAGCAGGTGTAGCTGCTGGAAATAGTGTGCTAAATGCCAAAAACGCAGAAACTAAAAATTCTACTTATGATAAACTCATGAAACAAGTAGGATTTAATCATTTACCAAATCAGGAGGTTAAAACTATGAAAACAGTATTGCATAAAGCAAGTACAAGAGGTCATGCGAATCATGGATGGTTAGACTCACATCATTCTTTTAGTTTCGCCAATTATTACAATCCAGAAAGAATGCACTTTGGTGTGCTTCGAGTATTAAACGATGATATCGTCTCGGGCGGTAGAGGTTTTGGAACACACCCTCATGATAATATGGAAATTATCTCTATTCCATTAGAGGGAGATTTGGAACATAGAGATAGTATGGGTAATGTTGCTGTTATTAAGCAAGGGGATGTGCAAGCGATGAGTGCGGGGACAGGAATTTTCCATAGTGAAAAAAATAAGAATGGGAGTAAAGCGGTTAAGTTTTTACAAATTTGGTTATTCCCAAATAAGAAAAACGTTAAGCCTCGCTACGATCAGATTACACTGAAAAACCAAGATTTGAAAAACCAATTATATCAAGTTTTATCTCCAAATCCAAATGATGAGGGAGTATGGATTCATCAAAATGCTTGGTTTCATATTGGTCAATTTGAGAAAGGAAAAGGTTCGGATTATACCATTAAATCAAAACAAAATGGTGTATATGCTTTTGTTTTAGAAGGTGATGTTACTATTGATGGACAGCAATTGAATAAGCGAGATGGTTTTGGTGTATGGGACACGGATAAAATTCAAATCAAAGCAGACAGTAATGCGAAAGTATTGTTGATGGATGTTCCTATGACCATGTGATGGAAAATTGAGAATTAAAAATTGAGAATTGAAGAAAGTTCGGTTTGTGATTTTTACAGACCGAACTTTTTAGTTTGTAGCGTATAACATTGTTAAGCGTTTTCCGTTGGTTTAAGGTGTGATTTTACTAACATTTTAAATCCATCAAAAATGCCATTTTTTACAAAAGTGTTACTCCTATTTATAAGCTGTATTTTATTCAGCACTTTTACCTTTGGGCAGCCTAAAGCTACCTTAAAACAACAAATTAAAACCCTCGAAAGCGAAGTCTTGAAACAAGGTACAACACTTAATATTCCTTTAGCAACAAAATTAATTTCAAAATATAAGGCGTATGCCAATCAATTTAAGCCAGATACCTTATGTGCTAATTATTTGATGAAAGCGGCTGATATATCCAGAGGTATTGGTAAATGTAGTCAGTCTATTGTTTTATTAGAAAAAGCTAAAATGACTTACCCAAAAGTCAAACAAGTAGAAGATGTTTTATTTTTGCAAGGCTATATTTTTGAAAATTGCTTAAATGATGCCCCTAAAGCGAAGCAAAAATATGAGAATTTTATCCGTATTTATCCCAATCATCGACTCGTACCTGTGGCTAAGACTTCTCTTCAATTTTTGGGAAAGGGGCCAGAGGAGTTGTTGAAGATGATTAAAGGGAATTGATTTTTGGGATTGTTGTATGAATCATTTTTATAACCATCAAAATCTTATTAAATCCTATTACTTTTGCCATTCTTATTCGTCAGAATAATACTAATACACATTTTAGATGTGGATTAGTATAATACTATTATCTATTTCAGTTGTAGATTACGAGTAATTTGATAACTCGTAACCCACAACTCGCAACTCGAATCATGTATATTTTTCGCAAAGTAGCTCCGCTACAAGCATTCATACAACAGTTAAAAACAGAAGGTAAGACAGTAGGATTTGCCCCAACTATGGGAGCATTACATCAGGGACATCTTTCACTCATTCAGCAATCAAAGCAAGAAAATGACTACACGGTCTGTAGTATTTTTGTGAACCCCACACAGTTTAATGATGCAGATGATTTGGTGAAATATCCACGTACCATTGAGCAAGATTTAGACCTTTTAAGTTCGGCTGACAATGATATTGTTTTTCTACCCGATGTAGAGGATGTTTATCCAACGGATTTAGATAC
Organism: uncultured Saprospiraceae bacterium; assembly: GCA_964385675.1. Classification (GTDB taxonomy): domain Bacteria; phylum Bacteroidota; class Bacteroidia; order Chitinophagales; family Saprospiraceae; genus CAYLSF01. Next base: position 1,542 of record CAYLSF010000847.1, on the reverse strand, counting down.
TACAGTTGACTTAGATTTAGGCTCCTTAGCTCAATTTATGGAGGGAGAACATCGACCAGGACATTTTGCAGGAGTTGTTCAAGTTGTTAAGCGATTATTGGATATTGTGCAACCGCATCGGTTATATATGGGACAAAAGGATTATCAGCAGTATTGCATTATCCGATATATGGCAGAACAATTGAAGTTAGAAGTTGATGTGGTACGTTGCGAAATTGTGAGAGAAGAAAGTGGTTTAGCCATGAGTTCTCGAAATGTCCGATTGACGGCAGACCAGCGAGAAAAAGCTAGTCTTATCAGTAAAATACTGAATCAAACTAAAGTAAATATTACTACCTTGAGCATTGATGAAATTAAACAACAAGCCATCAAGCAATTGGATATCCCTGAATTTAAGTTGGATTATTTTGAAATTGTGGATGGTAAATCACTCTTGCCAATTAAACAATTAACAGATTCTGTGGTTGCTTGTACAGCCGTTTTTGTGGGCGAAGTTCGATTGATTGATAATATAATTTTGGTTTAAATTAAAATTTTTATCAACGATTTATATATTATTTTAAAAAAAATATACCAATCGGTCTTTTTTGTTGCTGTTTTTTGAAACCAAATTATATTAAAATAAGTTTACTCTATCAAAAGGATAATTGAAATTTTATTTATTAAAATACACCTAAATCCATATAAAATTTCATATTTAGCAAATCTAAAAATCCATCATGTATTTATCTATAATGAATAGTATTAGTGAGACTGATGTATTTTTTGTAATTTTGGATTTACTATGATGTTACAAATTTTCAAATCAAAAATCCATAGAGCCACTGTCACACAAGCGGATCTAAACTATGTGGGCAGCATCACAATTGATGAGGCATTAATGGAAGCTGCGAACTTATTAGAAGGCGAGCGAGTCCAGATTGTAAACAACAATAATGGAGAGCGTTTTGAAACCTATACGATTCGTGGCGAACGCAACTCAGGAGTAGTTTGCTTAAACGGTGCAGCCGCTCGTAGAGTAGCTGTTGGGGATATTGTCATTATCATTTCTTATGGATACATGACACCTGAAGAAGCTAGAAACTTCAAACCCGTAGCGGTATTTCCTGATGAACACAATCGGATTCCTAGCAAATCTGTCAAAGTGAATGGAGTGAAAAAACACGAATTGGTTTTGGCTTAAACTGCTTAACCAATAAATGATGACTTTCCGTGACGAAAAGCAAAAAATGATTTGAATATCTTATAATTTCTCTGAAATTTAAATATTTAGGCATTTTTCAAAAAAAATTGACTTGATAAAAGTTGAGACTCAATTATTTGAGTCATTCAAAATTTATCATTCAAAATTCAGAATTAAATCTATTAAATTACCGTAACTTTGTATAAATGGTCATTGATGATTCGCCATCAATGACCATCGTTTTTTATAGTTCTAAACTTTAAAACACAGCAAAGTTATGTACACTAAAAAAGTTTATAGAGCCATTGATATGGCGATGTGGACTCGTTATGAGACCTTTCTATTTTTAGCCGTTGGCA
>CAYLSF010000846.1:0-3859 GCA_964385675.1 uncultured Saprospiraceae bacterium | reverse complement strand
TTGTTATTACCTCGAAAAGAATTAGACGAAGAAGGGAATGAGATAGACCCTAGAGAAGAATTGGTTGAGCGGTTGTTAGAATATAAACGCTACAAAGAAGCGGTGGAAGAATTTAAAAACCTTGAAAAATTACGGGCTTTAAAAGAAGTTAGGGGAAATGTGGATAAGGAGTTGAAAGGAATAGCAGCGAAGGCATTAGTAGATGCAGAATTAGAATCTTTGACCTTATTTAAATTATTGACGACGTTCAAAAAAGTAATGGAGCGTTACGAAGATGCCAATAAAAAATTGATGCACACCGTTGTGAAATACGACTATACCATTCCTGGTCAAAAGGATTATTTATTGAATACCGTTAAATCCTTGGGCAAGATAAATTTTAAAACAGCCTTCTTGAGTCTAGAAAATAGAGTGCAGGCACTTTTTACTTTCTTAGCGTTATTGGATTTATTACAACTACAAGAATTGAGTATTGTAGTCGGAGAAGGAATCAATAATTTTTGGATAATGGATAAGATTAGTGATTCGTAATGCAAACCAATCACCAGTCACCAATCACTAACAATGAAGCAAGACTTTGATACACAACAAGCCGAACTCATACAATCTATTCGTCCTTCTCGAATTATTATTCCTATTTTAATTGGATTAGCCGTCGTTGGTTATTTGCTTTGGCAACAATTTGACCCTAAAGTTTTTTCCGAAATTCATTGGACATCGCATGTGTTTTTCTGGGTAGGCATGAGTCTTTTCTTTTTAGCTTTTCGCCATTTCTGTTACATGGTTCGTCTACATATCCTTTCCGATAAAGTATTTAGCTTAAAAAAAGCCTTTGAATTAATATTTATCTGGGAATTTAGTACGGCTATTTCTCCTACGAGCGTGGGCGGTTCTGCTGTTGCCTTGTTTGTATTGTCTCAAGAAAAACTATCGGGTGCTAAGACAACGACTTTAATTATCTACACGGTCATTCTAGATGCTTTATACTTTTTGTTAATGTTACCGATATTGTATCTCATTTTTGGAGAACGAATGATCGGTTTAGAAGATTGGGGGAGTTTTGGAGCGACTTCTATTTTACTACTGACTTATGGTGTGATGTTTACCTATAGCCTTGGATTTTTTTATGGCATATTTATTAATCCGAATACCATAAAAAGAACACTCCTGTTTTTCTGTAAACTGCCTTTGTTAAAACGCTACAAGGAGAGAGCTGAAAAGCTAGGAGAGGATATAATTGTAGCATCCGCAGAAATGAGGGAGAAAAATTGGCAATTTCACTTGGGGGCATTTCTCTCTACGGTAGGGGCTTGGACGTGCCGATTCCTATTAATCAATTGTTTGATTATTGCCTTTACCGCAGCATTAGATTTGAACGTATTTGACCATTTACTGGCGTATGCAAGATTGAATGCTATGTTTATTATCCTATTGTTATTTCCTTCGCCAGGCGGAGCGGGATTTGCAGAATCGGGCTTGGGCGTATTTTTATCGGGTATTGTACCCCCTACATTAGCTATTTTAATTGCGATAATTTGGCGGTTATTTGCTTATTACGCCTATCTACTAGCTGGTGTGATTGTGATTCCAAATTGGATTAAAAATGTAATTAACGAAAGAAGGAAAGGAGGTGAGAATTGAGAATTATATTTATGTATAAATATCGAAATAAAAAGAGAACGTTTCATCTCTTACATATTTTAACAATGAATAAAAGTATGAGATGTAACTATAAAATCTTACACCTCATACTTTACCTTACTACTGGAGATTTCGAACTTTAATTCAAATTATCCGAAATCCGAAATAAACTTACACCTCATTAAGATGCCCCTAAAGCCCCGCAAACTGCTCCCATAGCAGCAAATGCGACTATCCAGTATGCTCCATTAATTAGAATATTCGTCCAACTTTTTTGCTCAAATAGAGAGTTGCTAACTAGCACAGGTACGGCTAACATTCCTGCAATCTGAACGCCATGAAAAGCTCCGTGCATCCATTCAGATAGTCCATCTGTACCATGTTCTGGATTGCCATGTAAAATATAATATAGCATCATAGAAACAATAAATGCCATAATAAAAGATACGCCAAAGGTAACAGGCATATTCCCTTGTTGAATATCCTCTTCTGTTTTACCAATTGATTGCATCCAAGCATTTCCGAATAAAGCTTTGTGATACCATGCAAAGCCAACTACCATAGGCATCAGTGCAGTGATACCAACTACTAACCATTGATTCATAATGTCGTTTTGTTTTGAATTGTAGTAAATATGATTAAATTATCAAATGCGTAAACTGTGTGTTAATTTTGAACAGGTGGTAGTCTGCCAAATTAAGGTTGGAATAATTCATTTCATGCGATACATCATTATATCCATAACGAAAATAGTAAAAACTATGGAGTTAATATGATTTTTCGATAAAAGGTATGAAAAAAGTGTTAAATAGCGTTGATTGGGACACAGAGAACACGGAGAGTATTTTCATGTTTTTTTATTTAAAATCACTTGTGAAATTTATACAACATCGAAAAAGTCTTTTTCTACCTTAAAGTTTAAATAAGGATATTGCTTAGATAACTGCTCAACCTTATTCAATTGTTTCTGTAAAAAGGTTTGATGTTGATTGGAATGAGGATTAAATGGACGATGTGCCATTGCTTTTTGTAGCTTGTGGAGTTGTTGATTAAGTTGAAGTGTTGTTTCATTAAAATAGGTATTAGAAAAACTATCCCAAATATAATCTAGTGCCATTTCATTTGGATGGATTAAGTCTTTGCCATAAAAACGATAATCTCGTAAATCATCCATCATGATTTCATACGATGGAAAATAGTGGACATTTGATAATTGTTTTTGTAGTGTTTCAATCGCTAACAACAAAGTTGCTTTACTTCGTTGATTTTGAATTAAACCATCTCGAATATGCCGTATTGGGCTTACCGTCAAAATGATATTTAAATTAGGACGAAGGGTTTGTAATTTTTTTAGAATTGGATAAATGGAATCTGTAATTGCTTTAAGACTTAACAACCGCCGATTAAATAAATGATTCGGTAATTTATGACAGTTTCCAACGACTTGTTGTGTTTCTATATATTCAAAAACATAAGCAGTTCCAAAGGTTAGAATTAAAGTATCTAACACTTGAAGTTGATGATGTCCCTTATTTATAGACTGATTGATTTGATTTAATGCTTCGTCTTGATTTGAGTTGGCAAATTGACTGTGAAAATCAAAATGATGCCACAATTCATTATGCTTAAATAATGCATCGGAATCAATTACATTAGTACTTAACAGACGATTTAATCCTTTGGCAATAGAAATTGGATTATATAAAATCCCGAAAGGATTCCGAACTATATTAAACTTTAATTGCTCTAATCGCTGTCCAATATTTTCTGCAAAGCAAGAGCCTACACTCAACAATTTATGTTGATGTGCTATTGAAAAATTTGCTTTAGGAACAGTTAGTATGGTTCTAAAATTGGACACAATTTTTGATTTCGGATTTTGGACATACGATTTTGAACATCATACATATTAAGGTTCTTTGAAAAATTTTGTGATGAGTCGCCAGATGAGTTGTTTCAAACCATTACAGGCAACAATTAAAGCGATATTCTTAGGAAACAACTCACCTGATGACTTCTGTTCCACAAAGAAATCAGACAACCTATATTGATTAAAGATGCAATTTAAAAAACTCAAATTAGTTTCTTAACTTTAGTTCAATAATCAAACAAAATTATAGGGTTTTGACAAGCTAGGTAAAAAATCACCAGGTGAGTTTTTTAGAAAATAGTTAACCAAAACCATTTATGCTTAATTAAGATACTCATCTGATGACTT
>CAYLSF010000845.1:0-3864 GCA_964385675.1 uncultured Saprospiraceae bacterium | reverse complement strand
CACTCATTTGGCAAGGAACAGACATTGGTGTCACAACAAGTGAAGAAGGTTATTTTTCTATTGATAGAATTGATGCGACTAAAATGTTAGTAATCAGCTATGTTGGTTACCAATCTGATACCATCGAAATAGAACCTGCCGATACCGAAATTCTAATCATCATGTCGCTTGGTGTAGAAATGGATGAAATCCAAATCACAACGACTCAACAAGATAATTTTACCTCTCTTATACAGACAATTAATACCGAGCAAATTGGTTCAGGTGAACTCAAAAAAGCTGCCTGTTGTAATCTTTCAGAAAGCTTTGAAACGAATGGTACCGTTAATATGGCATATTCTGATGCCGTTACAGGTGTAAAGGAAATCCAAATGCTCGGACTTCGAGGTATTTATACAAGGATGATGGTTGAAAATCGTCCTTCGATGCGCGGTCTAGGTTATCCCTTTGGATTGGAATATATACCTGGTACTTGGATAGATAATATTTCTATTATCAAAGGTACTGGCAATGTGGTCAACGGCTTCGAAGGCATTGCTGGGACAATGAATGTAGAGCTTATCAAACCTTTTGAAGGTGAAAAAGTCTTCCTTAATGCTTATGGCAATCGTTTTGGTCGCTCGGAATTAAATGTACACCTCAACCACAAAATCAATGATAAATGGAGTGTAGGTACACTTTTACATGGTGGTTATTTTAACGGCGAAGTTGACCACGGAGAAGACGGTTTCTTAGATATGCCACAAAAACAAATGCTCAATGGAATGTTGAGAACTTTCTATAGAGGTGAAAAACTACGCGGACAATTTAATATTCACGCACTAACACATAGTATGAATGGAGGACAAGTTGGTTACGCTGATAATCCATCTGACTTATATGGTTTTGCCTTGAATACAGACCGTATAGAAGTATTTGGAAAAATCGGTTATATTGGTTTTGCAAATCCATTTGCTAGTCTTGGCTGGATTACCAACCTCACTTGGCATGACACTGATGGTTTTTTCGGGCGCAATGATTATGACGCAACACAGCGTAGTCTTTATACCAATGTCATTTATCAGAATATTCTACAAACGACTGACCACAATTATAAAGCAGGTGTTAGCTATAACTTAGATGATTATATTGAAGTATTTGATAATGTCGATTATAGTCTGACAGAGTCTGTAATCGGTGGATTTTTTGAATATGCTTATACCTCTCCCAATGCTCCTACTTGCAGTATTAAGAAAAAAGAAAGTAAGGCAAAAGGTGAAAAAATGCCAAAAAGTTGGTCGCTCGTAGGTGGACTAAGAGCGGATTATCACAATCTATATGGTGTCTTTTTATTACCTCGCATCAATTTCAAATACAACTTTGATGATAAAACCGTCATGCGACTCTCCGCAGGTCGAGGTTACAGAACAGCTCGTATCTTAGCAGAAAATATAAGTGTGTTAACCAGTGCAAAATCTATTCATTTATTAGAGCCATTAGAGGCAGAGGAAGCTTGGAATGCTGGAATTAACTTTACTAAAAACACTTCGTTATTCTCACGAGAACTCAATTTAAGCGCAGATTTCTATAGTACACAGTTTGTTAATCAAATAGTAGTAGATAGAGAAACCGAAGAATTTGAAATCCTATTCTACAATTTAGAAGGGCGTTCTTTTGCGAATAGCTTCTTGGCAACTGCGATTTATGACATCTTCGATTTTTTAGAAATTAAGATGGCTTATAAGTTCAATGATGTAAGAATTACTTATAGTAGCGAACTAATGGAAGCACCATTGATTGCCAAACATCGTGGTTTGATTACCTTAGATTTTAAATTTCCTGATGAAACCTGGAAATTACATACTACAGTTCAAATTGTTGGGCCTCAGCGTATGCCAACATTATTAGGTCATGAGCGTCATACACTCGAAGGACATGGTACGCTTGGACGTTATCATGTGACAGGTATCACACCGACTTATGCAACACTCAATGCACAATTGACCAAAATCGTAAATGATCAATGGGAGCTGTATCTAGGTGGTGAAAACCTAACGAACTATATGCAACACAACCCAATCATAGGTGCGGCTGACCCTTTCAATGAAGACCCTGGTATTCCTACTTTTGATGCATCACAAATCTATGCACCGATTATGGGAGCAATCGTCTACGGAGGTGTGCGTTACACTTTAAAGTAAAGTACTTTAGGAAATATTCAGAAGAGCTATAAGAGATGATTTCACTTTTCTTATAACTCTTCTGCTGAATACTTATTCTCTTAAAGTTGGAACTATAACTCCCAATTGTGTATTTTATAAGATAAAAACAGTATCTATGTCCCAACGCAATCGAGGAAAACATCCAAGCGATGATAAGCTATTCAATGATAAGTGGCAGCAAATACTCAAAAAAGCAGTCATTGACTTATCTTATTTGTTAACTCAAGGGTACAGTGATAAATCTTCTCTTCAACTTGTTGGAAATCGATACCGGCTTAATAGTCGTCAACAAAAAGCACTCCTGCGACTCAGCGCAAATCGCAACAAAATAGCCATTCGAGACAAAAAAGTACTATTACCAACTCAACTCAACGGAAAAAAAGTAGCGATTGACGGTTTCAATTTATTGATTTTATTAGAAAATGCATTATCAGGCGCGTATTTATTTAAATGTTTAGATGGTACATATCGCGATATTTCAAGTGTCCATGGTTCTTACAAACGTGTTTCAAAAACAGAAGAAGCCATGATTTTAGTTGGAAATATACTACAATCTCTTGGTGTGAAAGAGGTATTGTGGTTATTGGATGCACCTGTTTCCAATAGTGGTCGCTTAAAGCAAATGCTTTTAAGTCTTGCTCAAATACATCAATTCACTTGGGATGTCGAATTGGTGAATAATCCAGATAAAGAACTAGCTAAAAGTGAAAACGTTGTCATTAGCTCTGATGCTTGGATACTAGATAGATGTGTAGAGTGGTTTAACTTCGGTGCATATTTAATTGAAAATCAACTAGAGGTAAAATATATTATCTATGCGGAGTAGTCAGTTTACAATAAACCCATCGGAAAGTAGACGTTCCTCTATCGTTTGAGTAATCCTAAGAGTCGTAGATTTAAATAATCGCGTATCAAATTACTGATCGTATATTTTTCATCGGTAAAAATAGTCGGATTGGTAACGACCTGTATAATAAAAAGTTTATCAAGACTTCCTAGTAATTCTACTGAAATAGCATTGTAAATACCTTTTTCGATGCCTTGTGCATAATGACCTTGGAGCAATGTAACATATTGGTCAGTAAAAGTGTCGATGACATTCCAAGCATTCGGATAATTTTGTTTGATACTTTGAAGAAAAGCAATTGAGATACCTGTCGTCCCTTCTGCGAATATTTCGATGAGATGCGTATAGTGTTCAACACCATCTAGTTGTTGTTGATTAAGTGCTAGAATTGCATTCATCAAAGAGTCAATACGAGTTTGACAAGCTGCTTTCAAGACTTCCTCCTTACTTTTAAAATATTCATAAATAGTAGATTTACTTCTCCCTGCTATTCTAGCAATATCATCCATTGTCAATTCTTGTAGATTTTCATATTGTAAATCTACAAGCAACTGACTGAGCCAAATATTGACTTTGCGAGATATTTCTTTACGTTTTTTTAAAGAGGCTTTACGTCCCATTTAACTTCAATGATTTTTTTAACTAAAAACAGACTGTTTTTATCATACAAATTTTAAAAATGAGTGGGTATTAGATTTCTTTAATGAAGATTAAAAATTAAAGCATCCCATCTTTTACAGGCTAAACGTAAGAGGTTTTCAAAACCTCTTACGTTTGATAGGAACGGTTATTTATTTAAAAATCATCAAACAAGTC
>CAYLSF010000844.1:0-3866 GCA_964385675.1 uncultured Saprospiraceae bacterium | reverse complement strand
TTTGAATTTTTCCTGCATTATAGTCAACTCATTGCAATGAAGCGGTTGTAATGAAAAAATTATCCAAAACACGCTGTTTTCTTGATCACGACGGAGACTGCGTAACTAAAATACTATGAGAAATATACTATTTTGCTTGCTTATCACTACTTATTCCTTTGCACAAAGCGATTCTACCGAAACATTGAAAATGCTCTTTGTAGGAGATATTATGGGACATGGTCCGCAAATCAAATCTGCTTATGATGCCACTACAAAGACTTATAACTATGATGAATGTTTTAAATACGTTGCCCCTATTATAAAAGACGCAGACCTTGCTGTTGGTAATTTGGAGGTGACGTTACCTGGAAAACCGCCTTACAAAGGTTATCCTATGTTTAGAAGTCCTGACGCGTTAGCAGATGCCATTCATAGGGCAGGATTTGATGTGATGGTCACCTCAAATAATCATTCAAATGATGCAGGAAAATTAGGGGTTACGCATACCATTGATGTTTTGAAAAATTTAGGACTCTATCAAACAGGAACATTTAAAAACCAAGCAGAAAAAGACGCTTATTATCCTTTAATTGTCTATAAAAAAGGATTTCGATTAGCCGTTTTAAATTATACGTATGATACCAATGGAATGCCAACAATTGCTCCTACGGTGGTGAATTTGATTGAGGAAGACGAAATAAAAAAGGATATTAAGTTCGCTCAAAAACTAAAACCTGATGCGATTATTGTAGTTATGCATTGGGGATTAGAATACCAACTTAATGAAAGTCCTGTACAAAAAAAACTCACCGAACAAATGTTTCAGTGGGGAGCAGATTTAATTATTGGAGCACATCCACACGTCATTCAGCCGATTAAAAAAATGACTTATAAAGACTCAGATGGAAATTCAAAAGAAGGATTAGTTGTCTATTCTTTAGGCAATTTTATATCTAATCAAAAGCAAAAAAATACAGATGGTGGCTTGATGGTCGAAATAGAACTCACTAAAAAAGTTGGGTCAAATAAAGCCAAAGTAACCGACCATAAATACATTCCCGTCTGGCGATATGTAGATAAGGTTAATGCTAAAAATAAATATGGTACCTATCGAGCTTTACCGATTGCGGCATTTGAAAAAGATAAATCAAATGTATTAAAAATGCCTGCGTCAAGTATTCAAAAAATGAAAAGCTTTGGTACTAAAATGCGAAAGCATTTAAATAAACATGGTGGTGTAGAACGAGATATTACCTTGGATGAAATCGGATTAATTCCAATGACGGGTTATAAGGAATCAACGCCTAAAAATCCTTATGCTAAACTTGTCAATCAAAAAGACAGTTTGCCATTTAAAAGAATTATACCACTACAAGATGTAGGTCATCCTGTGGCAACACCTCCTACAACCGTAGAACCTGAAAACGTAGAGAAAAAACCCGTTCCTAAAGATAACATAGGCAACCGTCCCTTACCTGGTGGTAATAGATTTCCACCCAATAAAGAAATAACTGAACCTGAAGAGGTCAATATACCACCGCCAAACCCAACAACAAACGACAACAATACAACAGCTGAATACGATCCCAAAAACACAAAGTTTAGGATTCAATTTCAGACAGGAAAGAACCTGTATAATACCGCTAAAATGCCCTTTGATTATGTTACGGTTGAAGAAGCAAATGGATTATTTAAATATTTCACTCCTGCGGGGAATACCATTAAACAAGCCAAAGCCACCTTAAAAACGGTACAAGTGAAGGGATTTGTAGATGCTTTTATTACTTCTAATCCTAACTTTATAGAAACAGGCATCAAAGGTGGAGATGTAGAAGAAGAGGAAGTGAATTATCCACAAGGCAAATATTATAAAGTTCAATTCCAGTCCTCTAAAAAAATATTTTTATCCAATAGTACACCATTTGAGGATATTCAAGTAGTAGAGGTAAAAGGATGGTACAGATACTATACAGGAGAAGCGACAACACTTGAAGCGGCACAGGCTTTATTACAAACGGTACAAGATAATGGTTATAAAGATGCTTTTTTAGTTCCATTTATGGCGGGGAAACCTGTTTTATAATGGTTTGATTTAAAAATGATATATAGACCATAGGTGTTTGGTTTGACAGATAATATGGTCTATATGTTATTCATTTACCATAAAGTATTCGAGAAGGCATATTATTTAAAACCTTTTTAATTTTCTAATTTAAGCTTAGTCATACGGTGTGTCTATACTTTTCAAAACTTATAGAACACGTTATAAGATAATCTTTGAGGGATTAAAACTTATAGGAGTGTGAGCTTATTTGATTAATACCTAATTTCTTAATCTTAAAATCCTATTTAAAGATGAATATAAAATTCATTTTAATTCTACTATTGTTAGTAAATGTTTCGAATGCTCAACATATTTCCCCTCATAGAGAAGGAGTATCTCAATCTGATTACGATAAGTGGTTAAATAGAAGTTTACGCTTTCAAAAAAGAATTTACAGTTCAAGCAATAAACTTTCAAAAAAATCAAAAATAATCACCCTAACAAACTTATCAACAGCTTATTACATATTGAAAGAACCTACAGATTCAGTCTATCAAAAATTTAATGAAGCTTTATTAGTTGACAAATATATGGGGTGTTATCTTTTAGAGAGTTTAAATAGAATGTCTGTTATTGCTAAACTTCCCAAAATAGAAAATAGAGTAGGACAAGAACGTTGGGGTAGTTTAATGCTATCATGTGAACAAGAACTTAAAAAGTATCATGCAGAAAAAGATAAAGAAGTTAATGATGAATATAATTTAAATAAGGATATATATAATTTTGATTTAATTGAAACTTTAAAGAATATTTCAGATAGAGACCAATCTATTCGATATGAATCTATCAAAACAGAAACTAAACGACTATGGACTAGAAGTCCATAGGTTTGTATAATCGAATGAAATTCGACTAAAGTTAATTTACCAGTTGCATTATGTAACCATAATTCGCATTAAAAGTGAGTAGCAACTAAAGCTCTTGCACTAAAGTGCATAGTTTTAACTAGCGAACTTGAAAAATAAACATGGTAGAAATTCATCAGAAGCTATGGCCATAACTAAAAAGATGCTGTTTCAAGATTCTCTAAATCTCTTACAAATCGAAAAAATAATTCAAATACATGGCTATCCTGGTAAAAGTTTAGTAGGATCAAAATATCAAAATGTAGCTATGTTGGTACTCCACCATGCCTATCACAATGAAGTCAGAGATAAATACTTTCGCTTGTTGTATGAAGCTGCATTAAAAGGAGAAATCAATAGAAATGCTTTTAAACTTTATATAGATAGAGTTCACATGATTAAGTTTGAGACACAATTATATGGAAGCCAAAGTCAATATAATTCAAAAACAAAGACGTATGAAATGGTCACTATCGAAAGCAAAGAAAATTATGAGCAACGGTTTAAGGATTTAGCAGAGGGAAAATTTGATTTAGGCAGACTAAATTTAGATGATTATGAGCGGGATTAACGGTAAAATTACTACTTCTACGTTTAAAAGAATGGATATCTGAATGGATAATGACGAACTTAACAAAAAAGATGATTTTTATATCAAAAAGAATACTTACGAATTTGACCCTTATTCTAATTCTTGGCATTAAAATTATAACTCATGAAATCACTTTTCATAGTATTTATTATTATTCTCTGCATTTGTATTTATTCTTGTAATTCAAAGTATAATCCTATAACGGAAATGGCGTACATTGGAGAATGGCAGCTAATTGATCATTCTCATGATGATATTGTTATTCGTAAATTTACTAAAGATGGGAAACTTTATACTTATAGAAATGGAAAAGAATCATTTCTCTCTAACTTAGATTATGAGG
>CAYLSF010000843.1:0-3867 GCA_964385675.1 uncultured Saprospiraceae bacterium | reverse complement strand
AAAATAATATATAGTAAAGTGTCTTTCATAGTCAGCCATTTTGAAAAAGAAATAATGTTTTGTTTTATAAAGAATAAACGGTTAATTCAAAATAAAGTTTCAACTTTCTCGTTATTCTAAATTGCAAAAATACAATTTTCCACAATATATTATCAATAAACCAAAAACTATGACAAAAATTCCTACTTAAAGAAAAATTAACGTGGATTCGACAAAGTTTTCTATTGTACAGACAAAAAAGTCGCTTTTTACGAGAAAAACCAATATTTAAACTGCTTTTAAAGCATTCTGAATATCTTGATGCAATGCAAAAGTTCCTTTATGTGTGATTTTAGGAATATTTAAAAAACCATGAATCATACCTTTATATTCTTTAAAATTGACGGTATTACCCGCTTCTTTAAGTCGATTGGCATAAGCTTCCCCTTCATCTTTTAAGGGATCATACTCTGCTGTACATACGAAAGCAGGCGGTAAGTTCGATAAATCTTTCGTTAAATAAGGAGACATTAATGGGTTGAGTTTATCCGCTTCTGTTCGCATATACCTATCCACAAACCAATTCATCATACCTTTTGTTAAAAAATAACCTTTTGCATAGGTATTGATTGAAGGAAAGCCCATTCTAGCATCAGTTGTAGGATAGATTAAAACCTGATAAGCGATATTAGGTCCCTTTAAATCTCTTGCTAAAATAGAGACAATCGTTGCTAAATTACCTCCTGCACTATCTCCACCAACTATAATCTTATTGGTATCACAACCAAACTCTTCTGCATGATTTGCTACCCAAACCGTAGCGTCATAACAATCTTGGTGTGGAATTGGAAATTTATACTCGGGGGCTAGTCTATAGCCTACAGATACTACCACCATATCATTGACTTTAGCTAATCTTCGACAAGCCTTATCGTGCGATTCTATGCTACGGGTCACAAATCCACCCCCATGATAAAAGACAAATACAGGACGATTTTTAGAGGCAGAAGGTATATAAATCCGAATTGGAATATCCACTCCATCTCTCATTGTGATAGTCATATCTTGCACATCATGCATTTCCACCGCAGGAAAATCAATCAATTTTCCAACTTTTCGCATTTCTGCCACATTCATTTTACGGTATTCCGTCGCTTTTAGGGTTGAATAATCCAATGGTTTGGAAAATCTATTTTTATAAAAAAGGAGGAGTTTTAGTTTTAGATTCATGATTTTAATTTTAGTTAAAGCGGAATAGCTTGTCAAATATATTCAATCCATTTGAAAGACTTATAACTTATAATTTCTTTTTGAATTAATATTTAATCGGTTTAAGCAGGATAGAATAGTTTGAACCAAACCAATTGTTGTAAAAATGTGTTTTAATAACAAATATTTGTTTTAAATCTAAAAAATTACTTTTATATTTAATTTTACGGTCAAAAGCAATTTATTTAAATTTACAATGGCTTTTATGTGGGAATGATGATTATCAAAGAACAAATAGTTATTATCATTCTTAATTCCTAACCTGCCTGTCGGCAGACAGGTTTTTAATTTGTAATTATAAAATGACACATTGCCATAAATGCAGTGCAAAATTAATTAAAGGGGCAAAGTTTTGTCATAACTGTGGTGCTGAAGTCGTACTTCGACTTTCTGCTTGTCCTTCTTGTAATGTGATGAATCCATTAGATGCAGTATTTTGTTTTGCTTGTGGACATAGTTTGACGAAGGTAGAGGAAGAGGAGCCAACGTATGAGTCAAAAAAATCCAAGAAGAAGCAAAAAACTAATAAAAAAGCTAAAGCTAAACCTTACCAAGCTAACTTTCCTATACAAATTAAAACCGATAGTCAGATAGCAGAGCAAATTAAAACCCACTTTTTTCAGAATTTAAGAACGACGGTTGATACCATTAGTAAACCTAATGCTTATAACGATTATGTCGATATTTTTTACAAATCAGGGTTTAACTATTACTTTGATCAACAACGAACAAAATTGGTAAAAGACATCAAGGCTGTACCGTTATTATACCCAAACGCAACAGCATTCAAGGTAGATGAATTATTAGAAGAGGCCTTCGATAATATGATTAATCGGTTTGTTATTTTACATACTTCTGAATTAAATACAATGCCATTGACGAATCGATTATTGACTTATGAGAATATAAAATGGGATACGGTGAATAAGGCAAATCTAATCTTAGATTATTTGAATATAGATGATAAAACGGAAAAAGTCTATACAGATTTCATTAAGCTATCGCCCACTAAATTGAAAAATGCTTGTAAGTCCTTTTTATTTGCTGAAAATTCTGAGAAATTGATTTTGTTAAGTGATCAGACAATGTTTGGTTCTTGTAAAGAAGGATATGCATTTACAGATAGAGGTCTTTATTGGAAAGTCTATTTTAATAAGCCAAAGCAAATTCAATATAACGAACTCTTAACCGTAAAGAAGGAACAAGATTGGTTGCGGTTAAATGGGCATTATTTTCATGTTAATAAAGAAGTAAATTATCGAGTGATGAAGTTGCTACAAAAAATTAGAAGATTGATCTCAAAATGATTGGTTAGTTATTAGTTATCGGTTATCAGTTCTGGGAAACCGATAACCGATAACCGATAACTATTCTAATTTCCTAATAGAACCACAACATCATCACAAACTACAAGATTGATATCTTTGATAAAAGTAACGGTATTATTAGGATCTACTCCACTTATTTCATATGTACCAACGGCTAATTCAGGCTCAAAATGCTGACCTCCTGGAGGAATGGTAGCACCTGTGAAGTTACCGTTAATAAAAATATCTAGCGATACACCATCAATACCACTTGTTGCATTTTCAACAGTTATATTTCCTGTTTGATCTTGTTCACAAGTATCTATGATTTCACCTCCATCACCACCACAGGCTGCAATGAATAAAGTAGCTATTAGTAAAAAACTAAGTATTTTGTTTCTCATAAGTTTAATTTAAGTGATTTTTAATTAATTATTATTTAAGACGATAATTTAGTCTTAAAAGTACATCATTGTGAATTTTTTTTATAAAAAATCTGAGTTGAATAGATTATGAGTTGGTTTAAATCATTTTCCCCATTTTCTTAGTTGCTTCAATACAGCACTAAAGTCTTTGTGTAGAGTTGCTTCAAATGTAACCTTTTCATTAGTCGTAGGATGAATAAACGTTAATCTATAAGCATGGAGCGCTGTTCTACTCATTAAAGGTTGTTCTTCATGGAATTTACCTTGTCTATATCTTTTTTGTTTCACTTGTGATAAATAAAATTCCGACTGACGACCATAAATTGAATCAATAGCAATAGGGTTACCATGTGCCTCAAAGTGTACTCTGATTTGATGTGTTCGCCCTGTGTGAATAGTTGCTTCTACTAATGAAAAGGATTTGAATTCTTCAATGACTTTGTAAGAGGTGGTAGAGGGTTTTCCACTTTTTTTTACTATCATTTTTCCCCTAATGGACTGACTCGGAGCAATTGGCTTATTGATCAATCCCTCCTTTTCAAATAGATGACCATCTACAAGTGTAAGATATACTTTTTGGGTCTGCCTTTTTTCAAATTGTTGACATAGATGTTTGTGAGTCTCAGCATTTTTGGCAAAACATATAACACCGCTCGTTTCTTTATCTAATCGGTGTACTACAAATATGTCATTATATCTTTTACGTAGCCAAGAAAGCAAACTTGGTTTTGATGTAGCGTATCTATCAGGAAGTGTTAAAAATCGTGGAGGTTTATTAAGAAGAATGATGTCATCATCTTCATAGATAATTTCAATGTGCTGTTTCATCTGCTTGAACTAATCTTGACCGTATAAAAATTTTGAATTTTGAATAAAGAATTTTGAAT
>CAYLSF010000842.1:0-3867 GCA_964385675.1 uncultured Saprospiraceae bacterium | reverse complement strand
GATAGAATCTAATAAAGAGGCACAGGCCTATCGGTTATTAGGGGAAAGTTTGGTACAGGCTATAGCCGCACAGTTAAAAAACTATTTTGATAAGGTCACCCTTCGACAGAGTACATACTACTATAGAAACAAAGCCTTAAAGTTTGAAATATTTAAACAAATAGAAAACCTCACCTTTGATCTTGCCTTTTTAGATAACCCTAGGGTTATTCCATTTTTAACACCGTTTGGAGTATTTTATAAACAATGGATTATGGATACTCTTGAGAAAACGGAAGAAGAAGCCAATACCTATCAGGTAAATTTTATAGATTATTTTGCTTACGCTTTTTATAAGGAATTGACAGATGAAAGCAAACACTATACAAATTTAAGGCAGCTACACAGTGACCCTTACTTAAAAAAATGGGTATTAGAAACCCAACGCAATTATTACCATCAAGAACTCAAAGCCTATTTTCATCAGCACACATTAGGAGAAGATAAGATTATATTAGAGTCAACCTATATAGAACCGACTTTTCAGGTATATAAAGAGATTTTATCACCAAAACAGTCAAGAGGTTTACAAGACTCAATACCTAACACACAACAATTTTACGCTACGACTTATCAAGATACTATACATCATTATTTTTTAAATCACTTTATACCTCAAAAAAGATCTAAAGCGATTAATTCTAGGGTAGAGGAAAGCCGATTGCTATTTTTATTAGGACAGCCTGGACATGGTAAATCTTCTTTTTGTTATAAAACTATGGATGATATATTAAGTCAACCTACATTTAGAGGAAGTGTCTTTTTTTGTCGATTACAACAAGCGGATGAGACCCTATTTAGTAATAAGAAAGATACCCTCAATTATGTTTTAACAGAACTATTGCCCGAAGAAATAGAAGCGGATAAATGGTTAAAGTCCAATCAAAAAGCGAGGCTACCGACGATTTTATTTTTAGATGGATTGGATGAAATGTTTATGGCACAAGACCTAGATGAAAATAAGATTTTAACCTTTCTAAACAATTGTAAGGCTTGGCTTCGCCAACAAAAAAACTTATTTATTGTCTTGACTTCTCGATTCAATTATATAGAAATAGACAAATGCTACAATGCCGATTGCCTAATTGTAGAATTAGGCTACCTTACTACCACACAGCAAATCAACCTACTAAATCGGCACAAACGCTTTAATCCTACAAGAACCTATACCTTAGATGAAAAAACTATCAATGCGATCAATTCTGATGAAGGTTTAAAGCATATTAAAGAATTGATAACGCTGCCCATATTACTACAAATGATATTAATAGCAGAGGTTGATATTAAGGTAAGTCAATCGAAAGCTAAGATTTACAGTCATTTATTTGATAAGGTCATTGATAGAAAATGGAGTAATGATAAAGAGCGATTTCCGCAATATGTACATGAAGGGGCATTTAAGGCAGATGATTTAAGGGAATACTTATCGTGGTTGGCCTTCAAAATATATCAAAAAAGGAATGGTTATATTACTCGGCGGGAGATAGAAAATGAACCCACTACCAAAGATTTTATACAAAAAGCCATTGTCCAGATCAAAAAGAAAAAGCACTTTAAAAACGCCCTAAAAGATGTTTTAATTCTGTTTTATTTGGCAGAAAAACAAGTCAAGCACAAGGGAAAAGAGGATAATTATGCTATAGAGTTTATGCATAAGTCTTTATATGAATATTTGATGTGCGAATACTTATGGCGACAAATCAAATATCTATTTACAGAAAAATATACGGGGCAAGATTTTACCATTGACCTCTTAAAGGATATTCAAAACCTATTTGGGTTGATTAAATTATCAGATGAAACGACTGCTTACCTTAAAGAAATTATGGAAAGAGAAGCAGAACAAGTTCATCATCAAGTATTAATGGTTAATATGTCCAAATATTTACCCGATTTATTAAAATATGGATGGCTATATGCGTATCAAATTCCAATGAATCAACAAAAATTCTATACGGCGGATCAACAAGCTATTAATATTTGTTATGGTTATATTTTAATTTGGAGCGAATTAAATAAACATCAAATCAACTGGAGTGATTTTTTTGAATCCAATTGGGATGATTTTTATAAACAATATTTAAAAGATGTTGATGTATTACCTATTATAGAAACGTATGAAAATCTCTATGAGCAACAAGCCCCGATTTATTTATCTAGTCTAATTAGTCAAAATCTCCTTAAATATGGTACGGAAAATAAATATAATAAGTTAAAACAATGGTTACGGTCGTATCAGTATAAACAGCATGGACAAACTATTTTTCAACCCAAGATTCAAGCAATTATGGCTCAACAACAAAATTTTGCTCGTTGGTTACGACTGATGAGTAGTGAACGAATAAATAGAGCTCTAATCTTATCTTTTTTGAATCTTAAAAAAGTAGATTTAAGGGGGTGGTTGGGGTATAACGTAGATCTTCGTTCAACAGACCTTCGTTCAATAGACCTTCGTGAGGCAAACCTTCGTTCAGCAAACCTTAGTTCAGTAGACCTTCGTTCAACAGTTCTTCTTTCAGCAGACCTTAGTGACGCAGATCTTCGTTCAGCAGACCTTCGTTCAGCAGATCTTCGTGACGCAGACCTTAGTAATGCAGACCTTAGTCACGCAGACCTTCGTGATGCAAATCTTCATGACATAGACCTTCGTGATGCAAATCTTAGTTTAGCAAACCTTCGTTCAGCAGACCTTCGTGATGCAAACCTTAGTTCAGTAGCCCTTCGTTCAGCAGACCTTCGTGATGCAGACCTTAGTTCAGTAGACCTTGTTTTAGTAGACCTTAGTTTAACAGCCCTTAGTTCAGCAAACCTTAGTTCAGCAAACCTTCATTCAGCAACACTTCATTCAGCAGATCTTCGTGACGCAAACCTTCATTCAACAGACCTTCGTTACGCAGACCTTCGTTCAGCAGACCTTCGTTCAGCAGATCTTAGTCACGCAGACCTTCGTTCAGCAGACCTTCGTTCAGCAGACCTTCGTTACACAGACTTTAGTTACGCAGATCTTAGTGATGCAGATCTTAGTGATGCAAACCTTCGTGACACAAACCTTCGTGACGCAAACCTTCGTTCAGCATCCTTTAGTGAGGCAGACCTTAGTTCAGCAAACCTTGGTGACACAGATCTTAGTTACGCAGCTCTTTGTGACGCAGCCCTTTGTGATGCAGACTTTCATTCCGCAGACCTTAGTTACGCAGATCTTAATAAAGCTAGAGTGAATGAATCTAACTGGATTAGTGCTATAGCGTTACAATTACAAGATGGACAAAAGTGGATTGAAACTAATTACAAAGTTTCCGAGGAAAAAAGTTCTTTTACAGATAAATATGGCAATACATATCAAGCCTATCAGATTTTAAGAAAAACTTCTGAGGACTAAGATTTATTTGTTATGATAAAGGGTACTTTTAAAAATTTAATGATTTCAACATGCACAAAATATCAGCAGGACATCACATTACGGCAAAAGCAGCAGCTGAAATTTTAAAAGACGGTGGAAATGCCGTAGATGCAGCTATTGCCGCCTTTTTTGCTTCTTTTGTCGCAGAACCCTGTATGAGTTCTGCTGGGGGAGGGGCTTTTGCCAATGTTTTATTTGAGGGTAAAGTCCGATTATATGATTTCTTTTGTCAAACCCCTCGACAAAAACGTCCTGTGTCCGCAATCAATTTTTTTCCTGTTACGGTTGATTTTGGTGATACCACAGAAGATTTTCATGTAGGGCATGGCTCGGTTGCCGTTCCTGGTGCGATTGCGGGTATGTTTGCGTTGCATCGAGATTTTGGCTCTATACCCATGCAAACCTTAGTACAACCCGCTATGGAGTTT
>CAYLSF010000841.1:0-3873 GCA_964385675.1 uncultured Saprospiraceae bacterium | reverse complement strand
AGATGAAGCTAAAGTAAATGCATCTTTCGCTGAGGATTTTATTCAACATAACCCGTGGGCACACGATGGAATTGAACACATCAAAGAAATGCTACAATTTGAATTTGGGTATAAGCCGATTCGATGGGTATCGGATGGAGATGTGATGGCGTATCATGGTTATTATACTGCTCCAAATCCTTTAGGTGATTTTCCTTTATTGTGTGTGGATGCTTGGCGAATTGAAAATGGTAAAATTCAAGAACATTGGGATGCCTTAGCACCGATTCCAAATGAGCAATTAGAAAAAGCGATAGCAGGTGCTGGAAATGGGGAAAAAGGCGTAAGCCCAGAAACTCGAATAGCGAATAAAAAAACAGTAAAACGATTTTTAGACCATGTACTCAATAGAGGACGATTAGACCAAATTGAGCCATTGGTACATACTGAGTATGTATATCACCATGAAACAGAAGGCGAACTGAAAGGACACGCTATCTTAAAAGATCACATCCAAAATAAAAATGGTGGAAGAATGTTGCACGATAATAAAATGCTTTTGGCATCGGGGGATTTGGTGATGGCACATTCCCATTATTTTGGAGCAAATGAAAGAGTCGTTTTTGATTGGTTTAGATTGAATGAGGAGAACAAAATCATTGAACATTGGAGTGTAGAACAGCCGATTACACCATTGGAAGAAGTGGTAAACGAGCATCCTCATTTTTAAGTTATTAGTTATTAGTTACTTGGTTGTTAGTCAATGAGTTAGCTGTAAGAGAACAGCGGTCAAATCTTTTGTTCAATAACCACAAGCTAGTTTAAAAACATGTATATGATGAAAGCAATCATAAGAGCGAAATCGGGTAAAAAACTAACGAATCTTGAAGTGCAAGAAATCGCTACTCCTATTTGTCAGGCGGATGAGGTAAAGATAAAAATGGCTTCAAGTCGGATTAATCCCGTGGATATTCAATTGATGGATGGTATGCCATTTTTGAAGTATAAAAAACCACAAATTGCAGGGATTGATGGGGCAGGCGAAGTCATTGAGGTTGGAAAAGCGGTATCAAACTTTGAGCTAGGGGATAAGGTGTTTTTCTATCGAAAATTTACAGACATCGGGACTTGGGCTAAAGAAATAACCATTAAAGCAGCATACATAGCCAAAATTCCAAATCAAGTGAATGTGCAAGATGCAGGGAGTTTTGCATTGCCTTTATTGACGGGATTTGAAATGATAACCTCCTTAAATCCACAGCAAGGGGAGACAATTTTGATACATGGTGCAGCAGGAGGCGTAGGGTTTCAAGCGGTTCAAGTGGCGAAAGCTAAAGGTTTAACCATCATAGCTACGGCGAGCGAAAAACAGTTTGATATTTTAAAAAAGGCGGGGGTAACTCAGCTTATCAACTATAAATCACAACAGTTTGAGACGGTTTTTGCTAACCAAAAAGTTGATTACATAGTAGATACAGTCGGTGGAGAAGTGCTGTTAAAATCCATAGGATTGAAGCCTAAAAAAGTGGTTTCTGTACATTACACCGATCCGTCTAAGCTGCACAAAACAGGGATTAACATGCCTGGTATTTTAAAATGGTTGTTAAAATTATCGACTCGAAAATTTGATAAACTCGCTCGAAAAAACGAGGTAACACTTATTGGGCAAGTCGCTGGTGCAAATGGTCAATTGTTACAACAAGCAAGCGATACGTTGAATCAGATTGATTACATCACGAACACCTATAAAACGCTTGCATTTAGGGAAATAGAAAAAACAGGATTGACAGCTGATGCTTTGGGTAAGGTGATTGTTTTTAATCAATAAAAGAGCATTTTAATCAACAGGTGACTTTGGAGTCGCCTGTTGAACGCTAGAAATTTATAAAGAAAGTTAAAATGGAATTTTGGTTATCTCTGCTAGGGTTGGTTATATTGCTATTAGTCGTAAAAGCATACTTGATAAAAGGCGTTTATCAAGCAACCGATAGTAGAAAAGGGACTTGGATATATGGTGTATTTTCTATCGGTACTTTATTAATCGGTGTGCCAACGATGATTGCTGCTTTTTCTGATGGAATGGTAGGATTAATGTTTTGGGAAAACTTCCCGATTGCCTTAATGATTTCAGTCGTTTTGTGTGAAGTTTTGCTATTGGCATTTTTTGTAATTGCGGATATTTTAGAAATCGTAAAGTCTATTGGACAGCAAAAAAATGAAACAACTGAACCCGTAAAAACCAGAAGACGCTTTTTAAAACAAGTCGGAATCGGAATAACTGCCTTGCCTTTTGCGTCCTTTCTCTATGGCATTACGAAAGGGAAGTATAATTTTAAAGTTATAGAAGAGGTCCTTTCTTTCAAGGATTTACCCAAAGCCTTCGATGGATTTAAAATTGTACAATTCTCGGATTTACATTCAGGGGGATTTGATTCTTTTGAAGATGTAAAACGGGGAATGGAGTTAATACAAGCCCAAAATGCAGATTTAATTCTATTTACAGGAGATTTGGTAAATGACTTGGAAGCAGAAATCATTCCTTATAAACCGTTATTAAAAGCTTTAAATGCTCCTTTCGGAAAATATGCGGTATTGGGAAATCACGATTATCCCATTGATAAGGACTTATTTCCAACCGAGGAAGCCGCTCAACAAAATTTCAGTGCCATTCATCAACATCATGAGGACACCAACTTTCATTTGATGAATAATTCCAATGTGAAATTGGAAAAAGATGGGACATTTATTCGGTTAATCGGTGTAGAAAATTGGGGACATTCTTTTATCAAAGAAGGAGATTTAGACAAAGCGATTCAAGATTGTACGGATGATGAGTTTTCTATCTTAATGTCGCACGACCCAACGCATTGGGATGATGTCGTACTAAAACATCCAAAACACATTCATTTAACTTTAGCAGGACATACGCATGGTTCTCAATTGGGCTTAGAACTTTTGGGCATCAAATGGAGTCCTATCCAATATTTTTATAAACGCTGGGCAGGTTTATACCAATCCCTCAATCAATACTTATACGTTAATCGTGGATTCGGATTTATTGGTTTTGCGGGTAGGGTAGGGATACCGCCAGAAATTACTGTATTTACATTAAAGACTATTTAATGTGAAGAGCAGAGAAACGAGAATAGAGAACAGAGATCACTATAAAATATTTAAACCTTTGTTTATTTGATTACCGAGTTCTTAATAGATATGAAGATGATAATTAGTCGTTAATCCATCTCTGTTCTCTACTCCCGATAGCTATCGGGACCTCTCTCTATTCTAAAAATAATAACAATGAATCAAATAACAGATAATCAAGTCATTCAGACTTTAAATAGAGTGCATCAAGAAGCATCATCACAAGGTTTTACGATTTTAAAAGGATTGACCAAGGGCATATTTAGAAAGCTAAAACCTGAAGATATGGAAACCGCTTATATTGGTGTTAGTCGGAAACAAGGGGAATATTTATATGACTTATTGATGCAGCAAAAAGCTAAACACATTGTCGAGTTTGGAACTTCTTTTGGGATTTCAACACTCTATATCGCTGCTGCTGCAAAAGAGAATGGTGGTCGAGTGATTACCACAGAACTTTTGCCTTCAAAATGTCAAAAAGCATTAGAGAATTTTCAAGAAGCGAACTTAGAAGATATTATCGATCTTCGAGAAGGAGATGCGATGGAAACCTTAAAAGATGTAGAGGGTGGTATTGATTTTTTACTGATGGATGGTTGGAATGACTTGTATTTACCATTATTAAAAATGCTTGAACCAAAGTTCAAAAATGGTACGCTGATTTATACGGATAATGCAGCGTTTCCAAGTGCTAGACCTTACTTAAAATATATCAAAATTATTTTGAAAGGAAGGATATAATACGGGGCG
>CAYLSF010000840.1:0-3873 GCA_964385675.1 uncultured Saprospiraceae bacterium | reverse complement strand
ATACACTATATTAAACCGATTTAATCATTTTGAAAAAATAAAATTTGAATTTTGAACTGTTTTTAATAGTAAAAATAATTTTTAGAAGAACTTATATATTCTTTATTGAAAAAAATTTCAATTAAATAGAAATTCCTACATGGAGACTAAGAGAAAGCGAGGGCGACCTTCTTCAAAAAAGCAACTAGACAAAGAAACACTATATCAATTGGCATTAAGAGCTTTTGCTCGAAATGGATTTGAGGGGGTGCGAATGTCTGCATTAGCGAAGGAAGCTGGAATCGCTAATTCTCTTTTGAATTACTACTTTGAAAGCAAAGAAGATCTTTGGAAGCAATCTATGATATTCATATTTGATAAACTAAAAGATAAATTCAGAACCGTTTATCGAAATTTTAAAGATGTGGAAGGCGTGTCCTTACTCAAAGTAAGTTTACGTCAATTGGTTTATTTCTCCATCGAGTTTCCAGAATATCAAGTGATTTATTCTCAAGAAATGGCTCGTAAAAGTGAGCGAGCAGATTGGTTGATAAAAAATCTATTATCACCTATACATGAAAAAACAGATGAAATCTACTTGAAAGAACAAGCAAACGGGAATATTAAAAACATTCCTGTTATGAATTTGTCTGTAATATCAGTTGGAGCAACTAATGCTTTTATGGCTTATACCTATTTTTTAAAAGCAATTTATAATATAGATACATCGGATGAAATTCTCATTGAGAAATTTGCAGATGATGTTATCGAAGTATTTTTTAATGGAATTTTAGTGACGTAGTGATTAGTGATTAGTGGCTAGTGATTAGTTTTCGAAACTAACCACTAACCATTATTTAACTAATCACTAAAAATAACATAAAAATGGAAGCGTATATCTATGATGCCATTCGCACCGTGAGAGGGAAAGGCAACAAAAAAGGAGCGTTAAATGGATTAACACCAACCTATTTGGTGACTTCTTTATTAAAAGAATTAAAATCAAAGCATGATTTTGATCCTCAATTGGTAGAAGATGTCATCTTAGGATGTGTTACACAGGTAATGGATCAAGGTGCAAACATTGCTAAAACCGCCGCTCAGCAATCTGGTTATGGCGATCACTTGTGTGGGGTAACTTTAAACCGTTTCTGCGGGTCTGGTTTGGAAGCTATCAATCAAGCAGGAGCTTATGTAAAATCAGGTTTTTCTGATTTATTGATTGCAGGCGGTGTAGAATCTATGTCTCGTGTAAAAATGGGTTCTGACGGTGGTGCATTGATGATGGATCCAGCAGTTTCTTTACCGGGTCACATTATCCCTCAAGGTATTTCTGCGGATTTGATTGCTAGTAAATATGGATTCTCTCGTAAAGACGTAGATGAGTTTGCGTATCACTCTCAAATGAAAGCGGCTCAAGCAGAAAAAGATCGTCGTTTCACATCTAGAATTGATGTAAAAGATATTAATGGTATCACAGTACTAGATACTGATGAAAATATCCGTCCTTCTACCACAGTTGAAGGTTTAGCTGGTTTAAATCCTTCATTTGCTATGATGGGTAAAATGGCTGGATTTGATGCCGTAGCAATTGACCGTTATCCTGAGTTAGAGGCGATTAATCACGTTCATCACGCTGGTAATTCGTCTGCTATCGTTGATGGTGCTGCATTGGCTTTAATCGGTAGCAAAGATGTAGGAAAGCGAATGGGGATGAAACCTAGAGCAAAAATCAGATCTGTAGCCGTATATGGTACAGAACCTACTATGATGTTAGTTGGCCCAGCACCTGCAAGTCGTAAAGCCTTGAAAAAAGCGGGTATGAATAAAGAGGATATTGATTTATATGAAGTAAATGAGGCGTTTGCCGTTGTTCCAATGCGTTTTATGCAAGATATGAAAGTACCAATGGATAAAGTAAATGTAAATGGTGGTGCTATTTCTTTAGGTCACCCATTAGGTGCTACAGGTTGTATGTTGATGGGGACTTTATTAGATGAGTTAGAGCGTCAAGATAAAACGACTGGTTTGATTACACTTTGTATTGGTGGTGGTATGGGGATTGCTACTATTATTGAAAGAGTTTAACTTTTACAGCAAAATCAAAAAACATTAAGCAACCGTCATTCCGCACTTGATGCGGAACCTCCCAGAATATAAGGAATTAATTTTGGGTTCTTTACAATACTAAAATTTGTATTCTTACATCTTGGGAGATTCCTGCCTACGCAGGAATGACGGTTTCAATTTATATTTTAAATTTAATAAAGAAATGAGCAATCATTTATTCAGTTATACAGTAGGTGATGATGGCATAGCTATCCTAACCATCGACCAAAAAAATAATCCAGCTAATTTATTCAGTAATGAATTTATTAGTGCATATATCACACAAGCACAAGCCGCTATTGAAGATAAAAATGTGAAAGGCGTTATTGTAACTTCTGGCAGACGTATGTTTATGGCGGGTGCAGATTTAAATGCTTTAAAGCAAGGCGTGGGTGGTGGAAACTCTGAGGAAATGCTTCAGGGAATGCTAACTATGCACCAAGGATTCCGTTCGATTGAGACAGGTGGAAAACCATTTGTAGCCGCCTTAAACGGTACAGCATTAGGCGGTGGAATTGAATTGGCCTTAACTTGTCACCATAGAATTGCTATCAATAGTTCTAAAATCAAAATTGGTTTCCCTGAAATCAAAGTTGGTTTGTTCCCAGGTGGTGGAGGTACATTAAAAGCACCTTACTTAATGGGATTACAAAAAGGATTTACCTACTTACTACAAGGTACAGAAGCAAGACCACCTCAAGCATTGAAAGATGGATTAATTGATGCCATAGCTGATACGCCAGAAGAAATGATGGCAGCAGCTAGGGAATGGATCAATAGTAACCCAAATCCTGTACAACCTTGGGATAATAAGAAACATAGAATTCCAGGTGGTGGTTTGATGACGCCAAATGGTGCTCAAACGATGATGGGAACTATTGGTAATGTGCGTAAATTAACACATGGTAATTACCCAGCAGCACAAGCTATTTTGAGTGTTGTACACGATGGATTAAGCTTAAAATTTGATAGAGCCTTAGAAATTGAAGCCCGTTACTTTGTAAAAATATTGGGTTCTAAGGAAGCAAGAAACATGATTCGCACGGGTTTCTTAGGTATGCAAGCCGCTAGAAAAGGTAAAGCTAGACCAAAGAATGAGCCTAAGTATGAAGTAAAAAAATTAGGTGTATTAGGAGCAGGTATGATGGGGGCAGGTATTGCTTACGTTTCTGCTAAGGCAGGAATGGAAGTGGTCTTAAAAGATGTGACCGTAGAAGGAGCGGAAAGAGGAAAAGACTACTCTAGAAACTTATTGAAAAAGCGTATTGCTAAGAAGCGTTCTACGCCAGAAAAAGCAGAAGCGTTATTATCAAAAATTCACACAACAGCAGATCCAAATGCCGTAGAAGGAAGTGACTTGATTATTGAGGCGGTTTTTGAAAATCCTAATTTAAAGGCTAAAGTAACGAAAGAAACAGAAGCCGTTTTAGGAAAGGATAAAATCTATGGTTCTAACACCTCTACGATTCCAATTACGTTATTGGCAAAAGCATCAGAACGTCCTGAGAACTTTATCGGTATTCACTTTTTCTCTCCTGTAGATAAAATGCCTTTAGTAGAAATCATCGTGGGTGAAAAGACAGAATCAAAAGCAATTGCAGCAGCGGTAGATTACACAGTAGCTATTGGTAAAGTGCCGATTGTAGTTAATGATAGCCGTGGATTCTTTACGTCTCGTTGTTTTGGTACATTCACTTCAGAAGGTATTTTCTTATTAGAAGAAGGTGTACCCGCTCCAATGATTGAAAATATCGCTAAAAATAAAGGGATGCCTGTAGGACCTTT
>CAYLSF010000839.1:0-3883 GCA_964385675.1 uncultured Saprospiraceae bacterium | reverse complement strand
CAAGAGTACGCTATCACCAAAGATATTCAAGTCGATAATACACAAACGATTTTACAAGCGGTGGCTTTAGAAAATAAGGCTTCTGACCACGCTTTTCGCATATTAACGGATGCTTCGGAGTATCAAGGTAAAGACCAAATTATTCCACTTCAACCAGAGCAAATATTTTTTATGGATTACCTTGATGATGCAGATATTCAAGGTAAAACCTTTTTAGAAATTGGTTTAGGTTCGGGCGTATTGAGTATTTTTTCTTTGCTGAAAGGAGCAAAATATGGAACAGGTTTAGACATCAATCCGAGAGCGAAGATTTTTACAGGGTTTAATGCAATGATAAATAGCGTGGAAGATGTATTAGAAATTCGAGATGGAAATGCGGAAAATGTTTTTGCATCAGTAAAAGGTGAGAAATATGACTTTGTTTTTTCTAATCCACCGTTTGAGCCAACTCCTGTTGGTATGGATTATTATTTCAACTCTGCCGCGGGCATCTATGGGCTATCTTTTGTGGAAGCATTGATGAAAGATGTGGATACAATTCTTTCGGATAATGGCGTGTTTCAAATGGTCACAATGGCACCTGGCACCAAAACGGAAGCCTTTATGATTTATGATTTGGTGGAAAAATATTTGCCGAATTGTGCGGTCGAAATCACATTGGACTTACAACCGATTACCTACAATGACTTTGTTGACCGATTTGTGGAAATTTTTAATCAAGATGAAGCACCGATTAATCAAATGAAAGCAATCGCAGCGAGTGAAGGTGTTACGCACTGTCACATGTTGATTTTCAAATATCGAAAAGGCGTAAAAGGGCAATTAGTGGTTAAACACGCTCATAAAACGTATGAAACGTGGGAGTCACCGCTTGGAAAACCTGTGGATATTACCGCTATTATGCAAACCTTATAGGTTTCAAAAACCTATAAGGTTTAATCACGAAAAATATAAAAATATGTCAATTAGAGCCTTACTATTTCTGTCCATTGCTGTTTTCTTCCTTTGGGGCTTTGTCTCTTGGAATTGGTACACTTGTCGTATCAAACACGCACAAGTCCGATGCGAGGTAGATACTTCAGATCACCGTCCATTGGTTTTTGAATGGGAAGATACCGAGCCGATTATTCGGAATACATTTGATGTGTTTAAAGACACAGCTCTTATCCAAAAATTACCTAATGATAAGGATTTAGAACTGGAAGGATTGTACTTCGAAGCAGAAGAGCTGCCTCGAAAATACAATAATATGGGCGAAGGTCGAGCCGAAAAAGTCAAGGCGATTTTGCAACAATACATTCCTGCGGATAGAATAAAAATTGCATCCAAACAGGTTTCAGAAGTTGCAGCAGCACGAGAAAAGCCATTTGAGGCAATGAATTTTAATTTCATTGAGCAATCTAATGTCAAAATTAACCAAACTGATGAAGGAACAGTTATCCAATTTCCATTTGGCTTAGCCGTCAAAGAGGTTGACCCTGCTTTGGATAAGTATTTTGGAATAGTAGCAGACCGATTGAAAAAAACAGAGGAGCAAGTTTCTATTGTGGGGCATACAGATAGTAAAGGTGGAGAAGCAGCAAACCTCAGACTCGGGCAAGAACGAGCAGATTATATTGGTAATATTTTGAAGTCAAAAGGCATTGATGAAAATCGGTTGTCTGTCATTTCCAAAGGAGAAAGTGAACCAATTGCAGATAATGAAACAGAAGAAGGGCGAGATCAAAATCGTCGAGTTGTGGTTAAGTTGATTGCAGTACAAGATGAAAAGCAGATATCTAATACTACGGATAAATAAATAGGCAATTACGGGAGAGAATATAAAATTTATCAATCTATAAAAACAAAATAATCATGTTTCAAGGAATATTTGAAGGACCTTTGGGTACTTATACCGCAGAGGTTATTATTATGTGGCTAGTTTCAGGGCTAATTGGTGGTGTTATCGGGTATTTAATTCGCTATGAATTTAGGCGCTTGTATTACGCAATGAAAGCGAAGTTTGAAAAATTAACAAAGGAACATGAGCAACTAAAAGTAGCTTACGATAAATTAGAAGCAAAAAATCAAGCGTTAGCCATTAAGAATACAGCGTTAGAAAATACAATTACACAACTCAATTCTACAATTGAAACACAAGAAACGGTTATTCATAACTTGAAAACCGAGAATGCAGATTTACAAGAAAAATTAGCTCAGATTCGTCCTCAAATGAAAGCCTTAGAAACGGAAAATGCCAAACTAAAAGCAGAAAATACGGAGTTAGAAAATCAAATTGTACAACTTCAAGCTAAGGTGAATACATTAAAAGTCTTAAATGATAATTTGAGAGATGAAGCAGTAGATTTAAAAGATAGACTCAATGACATTCGTCCTCGTTTTAAGAAATTGGAGGTGAGTAATATAGACTTAAATACTCAAAAAATTAACCTTGAAGCAGATGTCGAAAAGCTAAACTCTAACTTAGAAGTTACGGCAGCTATTAACGCCGATTTGAAAGTTCGCAATGAAGACTTAGAAACCGAGAATGCTAAACTTAGGGCAAAACTAAAAGAAGCGGAAATCACCATTGAAACACTTCATACACAAATACTTCAATTAGAAACCGAAACCAGTCAGCAGAAAGAAAATATAGCAGTTTTAAATCAGGAAATTGAGCATTTAAATACCCAAAAAATAGCTTTAGAAGAAGAGCTGGCACATTGGAAATCAAAATATAGTACGTTAAAAATAGATTTAGAAACTCAAATCAATCAATTAAATGAAAAAATTGCCAATTTAAATCAGGAAGTTAAAACCTTAACTGCACAGAAAACAGCTTTAGAAAAAGAACTAGCATATTGGAAGGCACAATACAACACATTAAAAGCAGAGCTAGAAGCCATTGAAAAAGCAAGACTTGAACGAGAGGCTTTTATTAAATCTATGGCAGATGATTTAGGTAATATAGAGGGGGTTACCAGTGAAGTAGAAGCTATTTTGAATGCTTCTAATATTCATACTTACCGAGATATGGCGAATACAAAGGTTTCTGTACTACGTGAAATCATGCAAGTTGCGGAGCAAAATATTACAACTAAAGAATTGAGCGCCTGGAGAAACCAAGCCTATCAACTGTTCCAAAATCGTAAAGAGGTGTATGCCGAATTTGCAGAATTGAAGATTGGAAAGCAGCAGTTGGCATTGATACAGTAAGGTGATTTTGAAAAGCTGCTATCTAAAAAGTTGGTATAGATAGCAGCTTTTACGGATTTACGCTCGAATCCACTCCACCTTGTCTTTAATTGAACTTCGCTTTGCGGGTAATTCAGGGGCATTATGGTATCCCATAAATATAAACCCTAGACAGCTTTCACCTTCCTTTAGGTTTAAAAACTTCGCCATTTGCTCCCCATAAGCATAACCTGGTGAACTCCAATACATGCCAATGCCATAAGCATGAGCGGATAACCAAATATTTTGAATGGCACAAGCTACTGCGTTTGTTTCTTCCACTACAGGTACAGACTCTTTCGGGTCACGCTGCATACAAATGGCAATCATTGCACCAGCTTGCTCGGATTTTTTAATGGTCTTTTTGACTTTGAATGCTTTGAATTTTTCTGGAGGTGTATTCGTTTTATACAGTTCTGCCATAAATTCACCCAGTTTTTTCTTAGCAGAGCCTACATAAACTTTAAATCTCCATGGTTCGGTTAGTCTGTGGGTAGGAGCATGATTTGCGTTTTCTAACAATTCCCAAATTACCTCATCAGGAATGGGCTTATCTATGTACATATTTGGGTAAATAGAGCGTCTATTTCGGATTAGATCGTTGACTTGTTGTGGCGAAAGTTGCATAACTTAAATTTTAAATTTTTAATCTTTATATATAGGAATAACT
>CAYLSF010000838.1:0-3885 GCA_964385675.1 uncultured Saprospiraceae bacterium | reverse complement strand
GGCAATCTATGAGGGTACTACTGGAATTCAGTCTTTAGACTTATTAGGTCGTAAGATGACGATGAAAGGCGGAAAAGCTGTGAAGTTATTAGCTGCTGAAATGATGGAAGATATGAGTGCTGCTTCTACGTTTGATGACTTAAAGCCTTATGCTAAAATCTTAGGGGATAAGTTGAAGCAAACGCAAGAAATCATGGCATTCTTAATGCCACATGCTATGAAAGGAGACTATAATCGTTTCTTATCTGATGCGACTATCTTTATGGAGTTCTTCGGTACCGTTATCATCGGATGGCAATGGTTGAAAATGGCAACAGAAGCTAAGAAAGCATTGGTTACAGGTGATACAACTTATACGGCAGATTTCTACGAAAGTAAAGTTCATACCATGAAATTCTACTATAAGTATGAAATGCCGAAAACGGCGAGTCATGCTGAAACTATTATGAGCAGTGATGTATTGACTCTAGTAGAAGAAAAAGAATTGGTGATTTAATTATCAAAGATATTTAGTAAAACTTCGATTAAAAGTAAACGTAATTAATGGTAAGCTGTCCTAGAGGTCTTGATTTCTAGGGCAGTTTCTTTTTTATCCAATTAGAGAGTAATTGAAACACGGATTAAACAGATGCAACAGATTTATACGGATTTTTATAAAAAACCAAACGCTCAATTAAATCAAGTCTTCCATTTTAAACATTTCATGGAGTTTCATACCTTTTCCATATAGACGATTAATTTCCCAAGGTTTTAGCACACGATTATGTTTGTAGAGTACCATAAAAAAGTTGAGGGTTTCGAGTGTCCAACCTTTTTCTTTGGTGAAGAATTTTAAGACTTTATCCGTCATTACCGTTCTGATGTATTCTTCATCTTCTCCTTGTAGGAGGTATTGACTTGAAAATTTCGGGTACTCTTCAAAATCAATGTCTTGCGTAATGTTGAGGTATTCTGTTATTTTGTTGAAAAAAGTTTCGGGTTTCATGAGCATTTCAGGCATACCTAATTTGCGAGAACGCATGAAAAAGACCGTTTGTCGATATGTCTTTTTATGTTTTCCATAATTCTGGGTGTATTCATAATCAAAAATACGTAAATCCAATTCTAGCCAATCATCTGCTTTATGTAGAACATTGTAGATTTTTTTATTTCGCCCCTTATCAAAGAGTTTAAAGTCGGTTAATAACTCTTGTACATCAAATAACTCATCCCCTACAAAATTCATTTGTAACGCACGAGCCACATTCCGAATTCTTGCCGTCCTATTTCTATCTTTTACGTATGCCATAATTATTTAATTTTCAAATTCCAAATCCCAAACATTCAAATCCCAATGACGAATATCGAAGTTTTTTTTGAGATTCAATATAAAAACCGCTTACATCCTTGAATGTAAACGGTTTTAAATATTTTTCAGTGAATAATGATTTCATTACGAATAACCAATTCACTAAGTAACTGTCCCGATAGCTATCGGGAAACTAATTCACTAATAACTACCCTTATAATCATGGAAACGCTTAGCTACGTAATCTTTCAAATCATCCACATTATCAAATTTATCAAAGACATCTGCCATTTTATTAGCTTTACCACTTGAAGGTTTCACATAACTCAAAACATCTTGTTTTGTGATGTTATCTTCACTTAAAATGATAAGTCGCTCTATCACATTTCGTAATTCACGAATATTACCTGTCCAGCTCAAATCTTGTAATGCTTTTACCGCGTCAGGTAAAACCCGTTTTACAGGTTTACCATATTCCTTACAAACCATCTTAATAAAATGATTAACTAATAGCGGAATATCTTCTTTACGAGCATCTAAGGCAGGTACTTGTATGATAATAACTGCCAAACGATGGTATAAATCTTCTCTAAATCGTTTTTGACGAATTTCCTCTCTTAAATCTTTATTGGTTGCTGCTACGATTCGGACATTCACTTTAATTTCCTTATCGCCACCTACCCTAGTGATTCTATTCTCTTGTAAGGCTCTCAATACTTTTGCTTGAGCAGAAAGACTCATATCACCAATTTCATCTAAGAATAAAGTGCCTTCGTTGGCTTGCTCAAACTTACCAATACGTTGCTTAACCGCAGAGGTAAACGCTCCTTTTTCGTGTCCGAATAGTTCACTTTCAATCAACTCAGAAGGAATTGCAGCACAATTGACTTCAATTAAGGGTTTTTTAGCTCGTTTACTCTTTTCATGTAACCATCTAGCAACCAATTCTTTTCCTGTACCATTAGGACCCGTTACTAAAACTCTAGCTTCGGTTGGTGCAACTCGGTCAATTGTATTTTTAATTTTTGAAATCGCCTCAGATTCTCCTACGATTTGAGGTGTTTTATATCTAGCCACTCTTCGTTTTAGTACTTTTGTTTCTGTAATCAAAGAGGATTTGTCCATTGCATTACGGATTGTAATCAACAAACGATTTAAATCCGGTGGCTTAGAAATATAATCAAAAGCTCCTTTTTTTACTGCTTCTACTGCCGTTTCGATATTTCCATGTCCTGAAATCATTACAACGGGGGTGTCTGGAGCTAAGATGGCAACTCTTTCTAATGCTTCTAAACCATCCATTTTTGGCATTTTGATGTCCATGATAACGACATCATATTTGGTTTTACGCAATTTGGTTAGTGCTTCTAAACCATCACCTGCTTCATCTACTTTATACTTTTCAAATTCTAAAATATCTCGAAGGGTACGTCGGATACTTTTTTCGTCGTCAACTATTAAAATTTTAGCCATGTTAATGTGTTCGTGTATTTTTAGTTTTCCCAATGATTATACACGGGAATGCAATTTAGCAATTCTATCAATTTGGAATAAAAGATTGGTACTTAAATCTCTAAAATTCAACGTAAAAGATAATCACTTTTCCTTCATAAAGGAATTGTCTATTCATTTTCCTACTAACATTGTTCCAAAATGTTACTTTCAACTGCCATGTTTTTGTCTATTTTATAATTATCTCGATAGTTACCTATCTGTAAACAATGCAGTTATTGGAATGAAAATCAATGAATAAGTAGGTTCAAAAACTTAGAAGTAGATGAATTTACCTATAAATCATTGGGTATAGGCTCTAATTTTGCCAATTGAATATAAAAAGTAGCTCCTTTTCCCTCTTCTGACTCTACCCAAATTCGACCATCGTGTTGTTGCACTACTTTTTCACAAATAGCTAACCCAACACCTGAACTGTCGTCACCTGTATCCGTTGGATTTAAGCGATTAAAGATCTGAAAAATCTTTTTATTAAACGCAGGCTTAATCCCAATTCCATTATCAGATACATATAAAGTAGGTTGACCATTGATGATGGTTTTACCTACCTTAATAATCGGTTGCTCATCAGGTTTTTTGTATTTAATCCCATTACTAATCAAGTTTTGAAAAAGCTGAACTAATTGTGTTCTATTACCATGTAGCATCAGATTAGTCGATTCAACATGAATAGTTGCATCGTATTGACGTTTCATAGCAAATAGGTTGTTTGTTGCCACTTGAATGATATTATCAATTTTGATTTCTTTAGGATTTTCATTTTTACCCAATCGAGCATACTTCAGTAAGTTAGAAACTAACGTATGCATACTTTCCACACCATTAATAATATGCCCTATGAATTCAATTCCCCTCTCATCTAGTTTATCACTATACCGCTTTTTCAAAATTTGACCAAAACGACTAACCGTACTTAAAGGTGCTCGAAGGTCATGTGATACCACAGAATTAAAATGATCCAATTCTTTATTCGCTTGTTGTAGTTGATTTTTATTGTATTGCAAAGCTTGATAATCTAAGGCCCGTTGAAATGCGGAACTACCTTGTTGTAAAATATTGCTTAATAATTGTAGTCGTTCATTATT
>CAYLSF010000837.1:0-3885 GCA_964385675.1 uncultured Saprospiraceae bacterium | reverse complement strand
AACTTTAGGAGGGCGAGGTCCACCAAGTACCTTATTCAAATTATAATTCAACATAATTTCATGTGAACCACTTGTAACTGTACTTAAATCTGACATTGGAATATCATAAGCATAAGCTAAAGTAATATTCTTTGCCACCTCAAGACCTGCAATTAACACAACTGCATCTATAGTATTTTGACTATACCCTCTAAACGAACCTCCTACAAATATATTGTCATTATAAGTGAAAATGGAGGAGAAGTCTATTTGGGTTTCATTCAAATCTGACTTCACTAAAATTGAGGGTTCTACG
Organism: uncultured Saprospiraceae bacterium; assembly: GCA_964385675.1. Taxonomy (GTDB): domain Bacteria; phylum Bacteroidota; class Bacteroidia; order Chitinophagales; family Saprospiraceae; genus CAYLSF01. The sequence continues at coordinate 3,590 of CAYLSF010000837.1, read as the reverse complement.
TCTAGTTTTGTGCCAAGTTCTATATTATAGGCAAATGTAAATAAATAATTTCTTAAAAACTGTATGCTTACAGCTTGATTTAGAGCATAATCTACTGTGGACTCTAATAGATTATTGGCAGATATACCAATTTTTAAGTCATCCGTTTTATAAAATATGCCAAAATCTACCAATGGAGCGGTGCTTGTTACTCTTCCTAAAGGAATAAAATTATCTATCTGATCCTGATCTCTAGGTTCTAATAATGAGCCGTCCAATGTTTTTTGTACAATTCCACCTCTTACGCCAAAAGATAACCAGCCATCTGCTATTTCTTGTTGAAATGCATATGTTCCTGTTATCTTCAGATTCTGTTCAGCCCCTAATACATCATTTTCAATGCCTAACCCAAAAGCTCCACTCAAGTAATACATTGGAAAGTGGACATTAAAATGTTGTGTAACAGGGTTTCCTTCTAATCCGACCCACTGTGTTCTAAATATACCTGTGGCACTTATGGACTCGTCCAATCCAGCATATCCAGCATTAAATGCATAATTATTTAACATGTAAAGGCTATACTGTGTGGGTTGCTGGGCATAAATTTCTTTTGTGAATATTCCGAAAGTTATTATCAGAATAATGGATGCTAGATGTTTTTTCATAGTTAAAAATTTTAACGATAGATGATTTATCTCAATAGCCATCGAGATTTCACTTGACGACGGACGATTAAATTTTAACCTAATTTTTGAAACAAAACGAATTTTAATCTACAAATTCATCATTCGTAATTTACAATTTGTAATGTACTAAATTTTTAAATGCTTGTATAGAATTAACGGGTAGTTTACAAGCATAATTTTGACAAACATATATTTGAGTTTCTTTTTGGTAGGTTTGTTTAGTATCTGACGAAATTCTAGTTGTTTTACCTTTTAATAAAGGATACGCTGAATTTTCCTCTAGCGTTGCCATCAATACATAATTTGGCAAATATAATTGTTGAATTTGTTGGCTAAACGTCATTGCTTTTTCACCGACTACAGCAATTTCTGGCATTGGATATACTTCACTCATCATTGCTTTTGCCCATCTCGAAAAAGATACAGGATAGTTACTGATGGCTTGACTCACCTGTTCTAATATTTCACGGGCTAAATTTCTATAAATAGCCTTGTCCATTAGAATTCCTATTTTTTGTAAGTTATGAACCATTGTAGAAATCCCTGATGGAATTGCACTATCGTATAATTCCTTTCTTCTGATGATAATATCTGTTTGGGCTTTGGAAGTAAAAAAGAATAATTTTGAGGATTCATCCCAAAAATTTTCAATTACATATTCTGTATAGAACATAGCTTTTTCAAGATACTGTCTATTTTGAGTAATTGAGTGAACTTCCAATAAAGTCTCTATTAAAAAAGCATAGTCATCGAGAAAGGCGTCGTATTGTCGTTGTCCATCTTTGTAGGTATGATATAATCCTTTTCCATCTTCTTTTACAAATTTATCCAGTATAAAACGAATATTTTGTTCTGCTATCGTTTTATAATTATTATTAGGAAGTACTGTATGTGCTTTGGCATAAGCTGTACACATCAAGGCATTCCAATTCAATAAAATCTTATCATCTAGTCCTGGATGAATTCGCTTATCTCTTTCTTTAAAAAGTTGCTGTCTATTTTTTGCGAGTTGTTGTTTTAAATCATTGACGTGTAAATTATTCAATTTAGCATATTCTTCAAAGGTTTGCTTTCGCCAAAGAATACTTTTATGTTCCCAATTCCCACCCTTAGATATATCATAAAAGTCACAGAAAAGTGGAGCGTCTTCACCTAATATTACCTCTACCTCCTCTTTTTGCCAAATGTAATACTTTCCTTCTTCTCCTTCCGAATCCGCATCTTGAGCAGCATAAAACCCACCTTCTGGTGAGGTCATCTCTCTAGTTACAAATGCTAAGGTTTCTTCAATTGTTTCCTTGTACAATAGCTTAGGCTCAATCTTATAGGCATCACTAATTAGCCCTATTAGTAATGCGTTATCATATAGCATTTTCTCAAAATGAGGAATCAACCACTCCCTATCTGTTGCATATCTAGAAAAACCTCCACCTATTTGATCATAAATTCCGCCCCTTATCATTTTATCCAATGAGAATAGGACATGTTCTTTTGCTTCCCTATTTTGTGTATGGTAGTAATACGCTAGACAGTAACTTAGTGTCATTGTGTTAGGGAATTTGGGTGCTCCTCCTATTCCTCCTTCTACTCTATCAAATTTTTCTCTGATTTTATAATAAATATTTTCTAGTAAGGAAAAATCAAAATTTGGATGACTATCAACTCCTTCTATTGCTTTATTGATAAATGTCTGATCTGAGTTTGCGATAATACTAGTTAACTTTGTTGCTTGCTCTTCTACTACTTCTCGTTTATTTTGGAAAGCATTATTTATATTTTGTAGTACTGTAGCCCAAGATGGTCTTCCATAATTACTATATGGAGGGTAGTATGTGCCACCATAAAATGGTTTTTTGTCAGGTAACAAAAAACAATTCAAAGGCCAACCACCTTGCCCTGATATAACTTGAACAGCTTCCATATAAATATGGTCAACGTCAGGGCGTTCTTCTCTATCCACTTTTATATTAATAAAATTTTTATTCATGTATTGAGCTATACGTTCATTTTCAAATGATTCTCTTTCCATTACATGACACCAATGACAAGTTGAATAGCCTATACTAACCAATACAGGTTTATTTTCATTTTTAGCACGTTCAAAGGCTTCTGACGACCATGGATACCAATCTACAGGATTATGTGCATGTTGTAATAAATAAGGACTTGTTTCATTGATTAAACGATTGGTATATTTAGTGTTCATTTGATATATTTTAGCTTCAAAAGTGGATAAAACCTATTTCAAAACTAAACTAGAATAATGCCTTTAGGGTTTAATTTTAATTTCAATCTCTTCAAATTTGCTCTAAAAAACTGTTTGGAATAGTCCTAATTTTTTATTATGTATAATAACTATGTACACTTAATAGATTTCACAAAACACTTACAAGTCTATTTTTTTTCGTAAATTTGTGGGTCAATAATGGATTCCTTCCAATCAAATTATAAAATGCTCGTCTATAATGGGAAAAGTTAAAGTCCTGTTTATCACACAGGAAATGAAGCCTTATACTGCTCTTTCAGAAATTTCGGAGATTGCTCGTAAATTACCGCAATATGTTCAGGGTAAGGGGATGGAAATTAGAGTACTCATGCCTAGATTCGGAACCATCAATGAGCGTAGGCATCGACTACATGAAGTTGTTAGATTATCTGGTATGAATATAATTGTTGATGATGATGATTTTCCATTAATCATAAAAGTAGCATCACTTCCTGGTGCTCGAATGCAAGTTTACTTTTTAGATAATGAAGACTTTTTCAAACGTAAATCTGTTTTTGAAAATCCAGAAGGAAAAGCATTTGATGACAATGCGGACAGAATGGTGTTTTTCTGTAAAGGCGTTATAGAAACAGTTAAAAAATTCGGTTGGCCACCTGATGTTGTACATTGTCATGGTTGGATGACGAGTCTTGTTCCTA
>CAYLSF010000836.1:2854-3900 GCA_964385675.1 uncultured Saprospiraceae bacterium | reverse complement strand
TTCTATGGTCTGTAACTGCTGCCGATGCTATGGTTGCACCTCCTTGACATACACCTAATCCATAAATAGCTTCTACAAACGGTAGCGTTCCGAGATATGAAACAGCATCCCAAGTGTTTTCGATTAGTCTAAAATTGTATCTCGATTGTTTATGCTCCCCTGCTAGTGCTGGTGAGTCTCCCATTCCTAGATAATCGAAACCTAAATAAATGAACCCTCTAGCTGCCATTTCTGGGCCATAGGTAGCTGGAATTTGCTCCTTTACTTGTGGGAACGGACTTGCTCCAACGATTGCTTTGTACTTTTTGTTTGCATCAAAACCTTCAGGAAGGTATAAGTCTCCAGCTAACTCTACTCCGAAAGATTTGAATGTTACTGTGTTTTTTCCCGCTTGTAATTTCATTTTCTATCATTTTAAATGTTATTAATTTATTACAATGCAAAATTACTACAGTTATTAGCCGAACAACTTAAACATTTTGGTATAAGGCTTATACATTTTTGAAAGTGTCTTTGGTAATTGCGTACAACGATGCAGCTAAATGCCGTACACTCGCATAGGGTGGATGGATATTTTAGTCTTTGTGTGTACCTTGAATGAGCATCTCTGGAGACCAATCAAGGTATCGCTAATACGATGGTATTAAAAATAATACGAAAAAGTCATCATTTATGATTTTCTTTTCAAAAAGAGGATAGAGAAGTACGCCTCACGCTAAAGTAAGGATGCGTGGTATGAGAGGGGGAGTGGCTAATTCATATTAACTTTAGCCACTTCTCCCTACTCAATTATATGTTTTTTATTTCTTTTAAATATTGGTTAAACGAATGGTATTTATTCATTACACCTGATTTTTCAATTTCTATGTACACCCCCGGATTGTTAAGAAGTTCGGCAACAGTTCGTTCTCGATTTATTGGATATGCAACATTTTTTACAACATCTATCAAATCACTTTTCTTTTTAAATCTAAAATGACATTCACCATCATCATGAGTAGATAAGTTTCCAAATCCAATTAATTCAATTTCAAAATTAATTAGTC
>CAYLSF010000836.1:0-2836 GCA_964385675.1 uncultured Saprospiraceae bacterium | reverse complement strand
CTTGCTCAAAAAATAGCTTTACTTCCTTAACTGTTTTCCAGTCAGGAAATTCTTTTTCCGTTGCCCAACCATATTTTTTGTAGTTAGAAGCTCCAATATTTACTAATTGAATTTTTAGCTTTTCATTAATTGATTTTAATCCATCAAGAGTCGAGAACTCTCCCAAGTAAAGCTCAAATTCATTCTCTTTTTCTCTGTACAAGTATATTGTCGGGTTCATTTTTGATTACACTTTATTACGAGCCAAAATCATTGAATTTATTACTATTTCGCCTATTTTTTATTTCATCAAAAAGTCTTTTAATCTGTAAGTCACCAAATCCATAGATGCTTTCACGTTTGTTAAACTCCTTAAATACAGTTACAAATGAATCTGTTCCTAAATCATGCATTATGTTTATTAAAGTTTGTCTAGGTCGTCCTAGACTATTTTCATTTGGTATTCTTTCAACGTGAGCCTCAACAGCGTTGAGAATGAAAGGATATTTTTGTTTTAGCTCGTTGGCTACTTTAATCAATTCCTTGATATCATTATTCTGATAGGAAGTCCATAGACTTGCTATTTTATCCAATTCAGTTATCTGAGTCTTTTGCTTAAAAGCATGAATGAGGTCTAATTCATTTAGTCCACCAAATCCATATTGTGTGTGAATAATTGGTCTTATTAGGAAAACGTTGTAGTGTTTTAAAGAATTAAATATCAGGTTAATAGTAAACCAAAAATTCACTTGACAAAACAGGTCATCTTCGAACCATAAGTTAATCTCCGCTTTATGAGATATGTTTTGGAGCTTTTCAAATTCTGAAACGGAATCCGCATAGTAGTCTTCTATTGAATAGTCACCATAAACATCGGAAATAAACCTGGCTCGAATATCAAACAATTCATCTAAAGAAGAACTGTTTACCGCTCCATCAACAAAGCATTCACGGGCAACAATAATCTCTCCGTTAATGTCTTCGGGAAACTGTTCTTTTAGAGAATCGCCATTTAGAACATGATATAGGTTTTTCATTAGTTTTAATTTTTATAACCCCTTACCTACTCGATTTTTTATTATCACTCGTCAAGTCAAAAGTAATTTTCAAAAATAAAGTTAAATTACTCATTTGTTTTTCCTCATGCCTTAGCGTTAACTTGTTTTAAAATTGAGAACAGTAGAAGTTAAATAACCAATTAGCATTCCCAAAATATTCGGTGCGATATCAGTCAATGCTCCGCCTCTTGTGGGTACAAAGCCCTGAAGAATTTCAATTAGTAAACCCAAAACAATACAGAATAGAATCACTTTTTTATGTTCATTTTTACCAAAAGCATATAGCCCTAACCAATAGGTGATTATGTAATGAAGAATATGTTTCCATTTAAAAATTGAATTGAATAGTGCATCAAATTGGATTGAAGTACGGAGTTCAAAATCCATAAATAGGAAAGGGGCTTCACTATCTTTGGTGTAAATTGCATAAACAATACTTAATAGACTTACAATGGTTAAGGGTATAAATTTCATTGTTTAGGATTTATTTTTATTAACTATTTGGACTAGGATGTAGTCCAATCAATCTTCATTGTTTTGATGAAACATTTCAGGTTTTCTAATATAGGATGCGAATATAGTTGCTATAAGAATCAGCATTACAATTTCGTATGGTTTTCCTTTATATAGATGAATTAGAACAATAAAAGTCATATATAGCACTAACATTGATGTTCCGATAAGTATCGTTTTGTTGTACAAGAAAAGAGCGATTCCAATTAAAATATAAACTCCAGCTATAATCATTACGGTACTACTTTCTACTATTTTTCCTGTTTGGTTATGATTGATTAATTTGTCCAAAGCATTAGGAATATAGAATAGTATGATGACTAAAGACGGGAGCCATACTAATATTTGACTTAAGGTGTTATCAATCCCTATTTTTTGTTGAGACATAATTTTATCAATTTTTTGAGCAATTTGTTTTTAATGTTTGCCAGCATCGCCTTTGTTATACGACCGTCCCTTATTTTCTGCTCCGTGCTGGTCGAGTTGCGAAGTTTTTTATCTAACCTTTCAACTGACGATTCCCGAAGGGCATTGCTTATAGGTTTTGTTATAGTGTGTTATTTTTTACACTATCCCAATCCAATTTTCAAGTTTCTCTTTAAATTCATCAACAGCCAACCAAGTGTTAACCGATTCAGGTTTTTTTATATCATATGCTGACAAATATTGAATGTGTATTTGTTCTTCAACATATAGTTCAGGAATATTTGTTTCAAATCCTTCTTTTAGCATTTTCGTAATTGATTGGTAAAAGTCGACCTTGTTTTCAAGTCGTTCTGGAAACCAGTCATTTGATTTTGTTCGGGAATTGAGTGCTTCTCCGTCTTCTGTTCCAATATGCAAAATCCATTCGCTATCTTCTGCTTCAATGGCATCCAAATATTGTCCCGTAGCTGCGCCGAAATCAACTTTATCAGAATAGTCGGTCAACACACAGTTCAACTTCAATTTTTCGTTGGATTTGTAAATTTTCTCTATTCTCCATATCCATCCAATTGAATCCTTAACAGTCTCACCATTGTACAAGGGCTGTTTGATTTTGAATTCAATCAGTTCAATTCTGTGTCCTTTAGTCTTGTAGGAGGTTGATTTTCCATTTTCATATTCCTTTGTGTTAACAATCTCAATGTCGGAAGAGTCTGTTTTCAGTTCACAAACAACTTGTCCGATTGGAGTTTTAAAATTTCTATTTATAATTGGATTGGTCATTTTAACTATGTTACAACTATGTTATATAAGTAGGTTTACTTATTTGATTGTCACGAATACACGAATGAAAATTCATA
>CAYLSF010000835.1:0-3908 GCA_964385675.1 uncultured Saprospiraceae bacterium | reverse complement strand
AAATCCTACAGGTACGGTTATTAAGTCTATTAATTTTTATAAAGGAGATAAAAAATTATTGACTCAGACAGAAAATTACAATAAGGAGGGGATCAAAACTTCTACGCTTAGATACAAGGGTAATCAAACGGAGGAAGATTTGTTTAAAACCAATAAAAATGGAAAAATCACTAAATACACAAGTAAAGATGCCACAGGTAAGGTGAATTATGTGGTAGAAAGTAAATATGATGGAGATAAATTGATTGAAGAAGTTATGACACTAAACGGAGAAAGTACAAAAACGACAATGGAGTACAACAATAAAGGGCAAGTTAGAGCAACTACAGAATATAATGCAGATGGTTCTATAGATAAAATCACCCGAAAATTATATCAATATATTGGTGACCAATTAAATACCATCAATACGATTGAACAAGAGGGAGAAGATGGGGAGTTTGAGGATAAAGAAATTCAAGAGTTTACTTATAATAGTAAAGGAAAAGTAATTAAAGAATCTTCTACTGCTCAGTTTGGTGCTTCTGAATATCAATATACTTATTACGATAATGGAAAAGTGAAAGAGAAAACGACACTTTCTTATAATGGGGATAAAGTGGTATTGAAAAATGATGAGAACGGTAATAGAATTCAAGAAGACATTTATCGTAAACCAAGTGGTGGAGATTATGAATTAGCACAAACGAATAAGTGGACTTATGATAAAAATGGTAATGAAGTGATGATGGAACAAATAAGAGGTGGAAAGGTGGTATCTAAAACTATTCGAGTTATAGAATATTGGCAATAATAACTAACGAGTTACGGGTTGAACGAAGTGAAATCCCGACTTATCAGTACGGGATTTCACTTCGTTCAACCCGTAACTCGTAACCCGCTTTATTCAAAAGGATTTTGAAAAGCAGGATTATTCGTAAAAGACGTATCCGTCAATGTTTTCATAAACTCAATCATATCCGCCTTCTCCTGTGCAGTGAAGGTAATTGGATCTGAAAGCCTTGCCCCTAAATCCCCCGAAATATTAGGAGAAGGTTTTAAGTGGTTCGCATAATGTTCTAATACATCATCTAAAGTCTGATGACGACCATCGTGCATATAAGGTCCTGTGAGTTCAATATTACGAAGTGTAGGCACTCTAAACTGACCATTATTAGCAGGATTTCCTGTGACTGCTCCATAACCTTGATCTGGAAAATCCATTAAAGTAGCTGCCTCATCCAATCCATTATTTCGATATGTATTATCTGTAAATAATCGATTGCTCAATTTGTGGCAATGCGTACATTCTTTATCGCTAGAATTAACGGCTTCCGTACTAAATAATAATCGACCTCGCTGCTGTGCAGGACTTAATATTGGATTAGAACCTGGTACAAACCCAGAAGCTCTATCGAAAAATGATTTATCAGAAACTAATGTATAAATAAATTGAGCTAAAGCTTTAGTTGCTAAATCTTGAACAATTAGACTTTTTCTTTCTATCCCGAAAGCCTTTCTAAAATAAGTAGGGTAATCAGCATGGCGTTGAAGTTTTACCTCCACATTTTCCCAAGTATCATGTAGTTCTATGGCATTTATAACAGGTTCTACGGCTTGATCCTCTAAAGTAGCCGCTGCCCCATCCCAATTAAATCCATTGGTATTAAAAGCCAGATTGATAAGGGGCATAGCATTCCGTCTGCCTTCTGTCCCATCAATCCCTTTGCTTAAAGCAACATCATCTGAAAAGGCTAAATCAACTTTATGACAACCCGCACAAGACAAGGTGCTATCTGCGGAAAGGATTGGATCGTAAAATAAGCGTCGTCCTAATTCAATTGCATCTACCGTAAGTGGATTATCGGGAGAAATATTGGGTGGCGGAAAATTGGGTGGTTGTTCCAAGGTATAATCCACAGGATTATATGGAATATCTGTTAAAGAATCATCCACAGGAGGAGTAGGAGGTTGATCATCATCATCTCCACAACTAGCTATAAACAACACACCAATGATTAAGAACAAATAAGTATATTTCATAATTTAAGGATTTCTATGACTTACACGATGAAATTTATCCTGTTCATCCTGTAAATCCTGTCTATTGAAATTTCGGATTATGAATAAATGTTGAATCTGTCAACGAATGTAAAAAAGCAATTAAAGCTTGTTGTTCATTTTCAGATAAATTTAAGGGACGAATATGCGGACTTTGATTTTTCGCTTGTTTCCCTCCACTATTATAATGTTGAATCACCTCTTCTAGAGTAGCTAAACTACCATCGTGCATATACGGTGCGGTCAATTCAATATTTCGTAATGTTGGTACTTTAAACTTTCCTCTATCTGATGCTTTTAAAGAAATCATCTCTCGTCCTCTATCCTTATAAGTTTGATATAAACCATTATTTTCAAAACCAAAATGAGTAAAATTAAATCCATTATGACATTGACTACAATTGGTTTTATGACTAAAAAACAAATCCATTCCTTTGATTTGTAAATCAGATAATGCTGTTTTTTCTCCTTTGTAAAAATAGCGATCAAAAGGAGCATTATCACTAATCAACGTTCGTTGGAAAGCTGCCAGTCCTCTTACGATTACATAAGGCGAAAATGGACGGTTATAAGCTTTTTGAGCCAATTCTTGATAATTTGATTTCCGCCCCAATCTTTCAGCAGCTTCTTTCAAATCAAACGCCATTTCATGCTCATTTTGTATCGGCGTCATTGCTTGTGTTTCTAATCGGGTCACACCACCATCCTTAAACAAGTGTGTGCTGTATCCAACATTGGTTAAGGTAGGTGAATTTCGCTTTCCTTTTGCATTATCTACTCCAAAACTTAACGGTTTATTGTCACTAAAAGCAAGTTCTGGCTTATGACAAGTTGCACAAGAAATGGAATTATCCACGGATAATCCTTTTTCATAGAATAGTAACTTCCCTAGTTCAATGCTTTCTGATAGTGTAGGATTATCCTCAGGAATTAGCATTTCAGAAAAATATGGGTGAGGTTCATTACTGTATTTTTCTGAACAGGATGACAATAGTAAACTTATGATAAAAACGAGAATACCTCGTTGAGTTAACTCAACAAGGTATTGGTAGTATTGCTTTGTTACAAACATTGGAAAAGTGAATTGGTATAATTATCAATAAAAGTATTTGACGATAAAGCATCCAATTATCCCTTCCTTTTAATCAGTCAGTTGAATGGAATTAGCCATATTGGTAATGATTAAATCTGCTAACCATAAATCATCTGGTCCACTATGGCTAATGTTATTTGTCTCTACATCTAATAATCCATTATCTTGTTTAAACCAATCCTTTGCATTCAATTGAAAGTTCAAAGCAGTCGTTTGATTTTCTTCTAAACTAATTGACTTTTCTAAAGTAACCGTTTTGTATAAAGCATCTGTACCTGTGTGATATACAAAGAAAGTTTGTTCCCCTGTACTTCTAACCATTCTCCCCTCTAGTTTTGAAAAAATATAAGTTTCTCTCCAATCCCAATACTCCGAAGATTCAGAAAGTGGATGACCATTCGCAAAATCTGGAGGTATTGCCCCGTTTAGATCGCTATTAACCCCAAAACCAAACTCAATACCAGTGTAATCACCAATGGGAATTTCAGTAATTGTAAGGGTTTCTTTATTACTACCATTAGTAATATGATTTTGACCAAAATCAACAACTGCTACATCTTTAATTGAAACTTTCTCACCTGTTGCTTTAATAAGGTAAATATCCGACATAAAGAATCTAGCTACATTAATTCCAATCTCTAAACCTGTATCATAATCATAGAGATCGCTTAGTATTAAGTCATCATTCTCAAAAGATGCTTCAAAATTGAATTGTAGCGTAGCAACAGCTTCATTATTTCCTTCATCATCATCACATCCTACAATACTCAATACT
>CAYLSF010000834.1:0-3915 GCA_964385675.1 uncultured Saprospiraceae bacterium | reverse complement strand
GTATTGTACTAAGTTAGCCCCCATTTCTAAGGCTTTACGACGCATTTCAGGTGGATCTTTATGAACAGAAGGATCTTCCCAGCCATCCCCTAAATCGCACTCATAAGTGTAGTAACATACTAAACGACCTTCATAAATAATTCCAAAACCTTGTGGCGATTTGCCATCATGCTCATGAATTTTGGGTAAACCATTATTAAATTTAAACTTTTGAGCATAGACTTCATGTGTAAAAGGTAATTCTACAAAATCTGTTTCAGGAAAAACTTTTTTCATTTCTTTACGCACAAAAGGATCCATCCCAAAGTTATCATCAATATGTAAAAAACCACCTCCTATTAAATAAGTCCTTAAATTCTCCGCATCTGTTTGAGAAAAAACAACCGTACCATGTCCTGTCATGTGTACAAAAGGATAATTGAACAATTCTACGCTTCCTACTTCTACTGTTGCATTTTCTTTATCAAAATTGGTATTTAATTCTTTGTTACAAAAATCTGCTAAATTCGGTAATGCTGTCGGATTAGAATACCAATCTCCTCCTCCTGAATATTTCAGTAACGCTAATTTTAAGGAAGGCTTTTGATAATTTGAAGTGGTAAATGAGGTTAAGGTAATTATAACTACTCCTAAACCTATCAATAATCGTTTCATAAGAAATATCTATTTAATAAATTTTTTGTGTTAATCTGTGGCTTTTTCTACTATTGCATCATTACATAAATGAATGGTATGACAAGCCACAATTCCTGCTGTTTCCGTTCTTAATCTTGAAGCTCCTAAACTGATGGCTTCAAAGCTAGTATCTTGAGCCAATTGAATTTCAGGAGGCGAAAAATCTCCCTCTGGCCCAATCAAGATAATAACGTTACGTTTAGGATGATATTTTGTTTTTAAATGAATGTTATTCCCCTCTTCACAATGAGCGATAAAATACTGTGTATCAGGTTTTTGTTCAAGCTGATTTAAAAATTTGTTAAAAGGCGTTAAATCATTTAAAATCGGTAAGGTAGATTTCAAAGATTGCTTCATGGCCGCAATCAATACTTTATTCAAACGGTCTATTCTGATGTTTTTTCGCTCTGAGCGTTGACATAGAATAGGGGTGATTTCAGTCACTCCTATTTCGGTTGCTTTTTCCAAAAACCATTCAAATCGACTAATATTTTTAGTTGGTGCAATGGCAATATGTATCTTGAAATCTTGTATATTTTCACTAGATAGCTTTTCTATTAAATTGACAGCAACTGTCCTTTTATCAATTGTCCAAATTTCCCCTTTGAACATACCTCCTTTTCCATCTATAATATGGATGATGTCCCCAACTTTTTTACGTAAAGTTTTAGCACAATGCCTGGCTTCATCTTCCGAAAGTCGAGCAATATTAGCGTCAATGTTTGTTGTATAAAAAAGTATCACTTTAAAATTTCTACCCTTGTAATAGTTTAATAATAAATACCAGAATAACACTAATGACCAAACCTAAAAATACTTTTCCTAAGTCTGTAAGTACCATTTTAACTACCTTATTAGTGACCTTACGCTCTAAATTTAAACGCATTCCTAACTCACGCCCTGCCAATAAACCAATAAAAACCCAGGTTGTACTCATCGGTAGTTTTGCTTCAAATAAACCAAAATAATCGTACTTGAAAATGTATAAGATAATACCGTAAATTAAATCAATAAACGTAGCCGCACGGATGTCAGCAGTATTAGTTTTTTCACGAACTACATCCTGTACTTTTCCTCCAGATTGATAGAAAATATAGCCTAATAAACCTACTAAAATCATTAAGGATACCACAAACTCCATAACCGACATATTCTTGCCACCCTGCAAAAAGATGTAAATATTGGCTAAGTCTTGTGTTAACCATTGAAACCAAAGAAAACCGGTAAAAAACCACTGCAACGCAATCCAAATAGGGCGTTCTTTCTCTGAAAGTGGATTATCTATAAATCGTTTTTCCGTCAATCTTGATATGGCTAAATAAAAGAATACTGCAGAAGAAAAAGCAATCAAATATCCCATGAGGGACTTTTGAATCATTCCACCCAATTTTTGCTCTGTATCAAATACAGAATTAACCATACTTCCTAAATCATTTGGAATGGAACTCAATGAAAATAAGGTCAAAATCATAAAGGTGGTACTCACAGGAATACCTGATCGAGTAATGGCTAAAAGCACAATAGGCGGTAGTAAATAATACCAATCATATTGAATATTTCCTAGGTCAAATTTTTCTAAACGCCCATAGTGAAGCGTAACTTCTGGATCCATATAGCCATTCACTAAAGCAAAGACCATAATACTAGCGGCAAATGCCCATAAAATATACCATTTAACTCTCTTTTCATTTGAAGTTAAAAATGTACCTAAAGTCTGAATTACATCGTTTCCTACTACAGAATATGAAGCTAGAAAGAAACCTAACCACATCACTATCAAGGACATATCCATTTTTCAATTGTGTTTTTAAATGATTGAAAGCGATAAAATTAGGGAAAAAACATCAGAATTTGCTACGTTAATTTTAAACTGTTCAATTTCTAACATTAATTTAATATAGATGGAAATGGTAAGCTGTAAATATATCTAACTAAAGACCAGTTCATCATTGGATTTTATACAACATATATTAGTAGCGTATTGTATTACCCTTTCTAAAAATATATTGCTAACAGCAGATTGAAATTTTAAATGCAATAAAATTGTATTTGTGAAGTAATCAATTTATTTTTGCAACATTGTTGCATTAATTATTTCAAGCGTTAGACTTTATGTTTTTAAATACCTCCATTCAAAAATCAGATACATTAGGCGCATTAGCTAGTGGCTTATGCCTTTTACATTGCATTGCTACCCCATTTATCTTTGTTGCACAAACTTGTTCAGCCTCTTGTGCTGGTGCACCCTTATGGTGGAGTGCCATTGATTTCCTATTTTTAGGCATTTCCTTTTTTGCAATTTATTGGTCAGCTAAAACAACTACTAAAGCGTGGATTAAATCTTTACTTTGGGCAAGTTGGGGAGCTTTATTACTAATTGTTCTTAATGAAAAAGCAGCTCTAATTCCTATTCCATCTACAGCGATTTATCTTCCGGCTATCGGTTTGGTGGTATTGCACTTATACAATTTGAAATATTGCCAATGTCAAGACGGGGAATTTTGCGAGATAGCGTAAAATATCAATTTTTTATCGTATAACGTTAACCTAATTTACCCCGAGCATAGTTTTTTGTAAATAAATCTGGCTTTTTGACAATTTTTGCCAACTCTTCCAAGAGGAGCTTGCTCCATTGTTCTAAACGATTGATCAACAATGGGGCAAACCCACATTGAATTAAAGACTTTTATGATTTTTGCAAAAATTGTCAAAGAACCATAAATCTACTCCTTAGTTATAAATAATTTTCTCTCAAGAAAAATTTGAACCCTATCGGCAGATAAGGGCTTTCTTATAAAAATGAAATTACATTGATTGAACCGCAGAATATCGAATATTGAACCGCAGAAGTAAAGAATAAATCGAATAATAAAATTTGCTAAAAGCAAATTTTATTAGTAAAAGTTCGATATTCGATATTCAGCGTTCGATACCTGCCTGTCGGCAGACAGGTTCTGTGGTTCAAAGGTTCAAAATGATTTTTATAAGAAAATCCTCGTGAACTAAGGAATTAGTCTAAAAAACAATAAAAAAAGTATCAAATCATCAAATCATCATTTCAAATTTCACTAATTTAAAATAACCAATTTCTGAATCATTTTTCCGACCTTAATAAAGTAAGTGCCTGCGGCTAAATTGAAGACATCTTGCTGAATTATCGCACTTTCAATTAAAAACTCTTGGATTAATTGACCTTTGATATTGAAAATCATAGCTTTTTCTCCTATCTGATTTTCAGTT
>CAYLSF010000833.1:0-3922 GCA_964385675.1 uncultured Saprospiraceae bacterium | reverse complement strand
CTCCATTTAATTTGAAGAAGAATAAGTCAACCGTTGAGAAATTAGAAGGTGTTCACCGTTATATGATGCTGTTATACCTGGCTGTAATCAGTATCTCAATCATTTTCTTCTTTTTGATAATAATGTTCCTGATTTATGTTTTTATAAGGAATTTAATATCAACCCCGAACAAGATATAATTAAAATGAAAGATATGCCTTTGGGCGTAGTTGAAATATTATCCCCTACTCAGAAGTTAGTCGAATTAGTAACAAAATCTAACTTATATTTTAAAGCCGGCATCCAGTCCTACTGGCTAGTTTTGCCTGAATTAGAATCAATTTATGTATATAGTTCAAAAGGTAAAAAACGAGTTTTTACTATTGATAATTTATTGAAAGATACAAACTTAGACATTGAACTAGAAGTAGCAAAGTTGTTTGTTTAGAACCTTTTTCTTACCTAAATAATTATCGGGAGTCAGAAGGAACGAACCCCACTTTTCTATTACAAATATTAGGTCATTTCAATAGCTAAATATTTTCATCTTTACAACTTTTCAATTTTGTGTGTTATTTCACGAATATTCATGACTTTTTCCATAAAAAGTCGCCATGATTAAGATGAGTGGGATTCCTGCCTTCGCAGGAATGACGGTAAGCAAAGACGATGCTTAATGGTTATCTCTCGATAATTAAAGCCCCAATTTTTAAACTGAATTTATAGGGCAAATGAACCATAGCCATCTACCTCCTTTTTTAATAATTTGCAGAATTTTAAACAAAAATACTTATTGCATGAACTGCAAAAACATTATTGTAGGATTTTTATTGGGGATCACGACACTCACTTTTGGACAAACCAAACAAGACATTTATTGTAATCCCAACATTACTTGGGCAGGAGAAGTAGATATAGATATTATAGTGAATGCCGATTCTACCATAAATTGGAAGGCGTACAGAATTAGTCATTTAGATAGTTTTTTTAAGCAAAAAATAAAACCTTTGCAATCTCAAGAAAAAACATTAAATGAGTTGATAATGAGCGAGATAGAAACCATTCAATTTTATGAATATGATAGTTTGAAGTATAAAAAGGAATTTGCTTCATTGAACTTGACGGATCCATTATATGAACCAGAAAACTATGGGGATCAAGGTGGACGACTTCCTGCAGATGCATTTAATGTAATTCGCTTACGAGCTTATATTTATTACGATATTTCTAAAATAGGATTCAGTATAGAACCTAAAGCTATTGCTGTATTGCGTCCTTTATACGATATGCCAAGTGAAATATTGGGGTATGATGTATTGGGTTGGTTGCCTGTAGATAAACTACAAAAAGCATTATCAGCTACTAAGATTGATTTTAGAGCAGTAATTAGTCGAGATATTTCCTTTGAACAAATTAGAATATTTAAACAAGAATGGACAAAGGATAAGGTCATGGAGTTGTTTATAGCTAAGGTGCGAAAGCAGGCGGCAACTATTGAGATTTTCGAGGAGAATTGGGATGGAGAATTGGAAAAAATGACGGAGAATGCTATCCAAAAAGTTGGAACGGATGAATTGATGGTGATGCGATTTGATGAATTTGATCCCAAAGAACAATTTGTACCTTGGGCAGGCAGTTTATATTCAGGCTTAAAATTTAAGATGAATTGGTATTGGGATGATGAACAATTTCATATTCAGCCGTTATTTTTTGCTCCCTTATATCCAGTAGAAAATGATTCGGATGTTATAGGATTTCAAACGGTCTTTTATAAATCCATGAAGGAATAGCAACTAGGGCTTAATATGTACTTAATTTTATAGTCGATTCTTGATTTAACTTGTATAAAGAAATGATAAATACTATTGACTTGTACAAAGGATTAATGTAATATTGTTACCTTTATTGAATAAGGTGTTTATACAAAACGAAATAAGCTAAAATAACAAACGACACACCAGTAGAAAATTCAACTTTCAATATGATTAATAAGATATTATCGCAATTAAACGATCAGGATATTAAGCCGATTACAGGGATGGATGCCACTTTTTTGTATGGTGAAACGCCTACAAGCCCTATGCACGTAGGAAGTGTGGCAGTGATAGAAGGCTCACTAGAGTTTGAAATATTTAAAGAGCGTATTCGTTCTCGTCTTCATTTGATTCCAAAATTACGTCAACGCTTAATATCTGTGCCATTAAGTATAGACTATCCATATTGGGTTGATGATCCAAATTTTGATTTGGATTTACATCTTCATCGAATGGCATTGCCAAAACCAGGTAGTTGGAAGGAATTAAGAGCAGCAGCCTCGTCTATTTTTAGTGAGCATTTGGATAAGTCTCGTCCATTGTGGTCTTTTACTTTCATTGAAGGGTTGGATAATTTATCACAAGTACCTAAAGGTTCAGTGGCAATCGTATCTAAAATACATCACGTAGCGATTGATGGAATGGCGGGTGCGGGAATTTTAGGATTGTTATTTGATTTAAGCCCAAAACCACCAAAAGAAAAACCAGCTCCAGCTTTTAAGCCTAAGCCATTGCCGAATGAGGTATCATTGATGCTAAAAAGCACGGTTAGTTTTGCAAGAGATCCGTTTAAATTTCCAAGACTAATTGGAGAGGCGGTGACTTCTAGCATCAAAGCGGGGGTAGTCTCTAGAACACAGCGGGTTAAATTACCGACTGCACCATTTACTGCACCTCCAACGCCAATCAATGGAATTATATCGGCTCGTCGCAAGTGGAATACGACTATCTTATCTCTAGCAAGGGTGAAGCAGTTGAAAAAGATAATGGAAACGACGTTGAATGACGTTATTTTAGCGATTTGTTCTGGGGCGTTACGTCGTTATTTTTTAGAAAAAGGAAAGTTACCACATAAACCTTTAGTGGCAATGGTGCCAATTTCTACTCGTCAAAAAACGGATAAAAGTGGGGATGGAAATAAGTTATCTTCTATGTTGATTCAGTTGGCGACCAATATTGAAGATCCAATTGAGCGATTAGAAGCGATTTATGAAAATACAATAAGAGGGAAAACCTATCAAAATGCGGTAGGAGCAAAAGCTTTGTCCAACATGGCAGAGGTTGTTCCTTTTGGAATAGCGAATCAAGCTGCGCGGTTGTATTCTCGTTTTCAAGTCGCCGAAATGCACAATCCTGTCATGAACTTAACCATTACGAATGTACCTGGCCCGCAAATGCCATTATATTTGAGTGGACATAAGTTACAGTCTATTATGGGAATGGCTCCAATTATTGATGGTATGGGATTGATCATCGCTATCTTTAGTTATAATGGTCAATTGACCGTTAGTGCAACTTCTGATGCGAAGTCAATGCCTGATTTAGATGACTTTGTTCGATATATTAGAGAGTCGGCAAATGAATTAGAAGGGTTGATATTGGAATATGAAAAAACGAAAGAAGGAAGTAGAGCAGATAAAACTAAGACCGCTAAATCGGATGCCCTTTTTGCCCATATTGAAAAATTTGTAAACGACAATCCAGAAAAAATTCGTGCGAATAGTGGCGTTTATCAATTTACCATAAAAGGGGATGTTCCAACAGATTGGCATATTGATTTTAATCCACAACCTGCAAAAGTCGTAAAAAGTAAGACAGACGCTGCTGATGTGACTTTAATTGTTCAAGACGAACACTTAGTACGCATTGCTAGGGGTGAATTAGATATTCAAACAGCCTTTATACAAGGACGATTAAAAGTAAAAGGCGATATGAAAAAAGCGATGAAATTGGGTAAGATTTTATCGTTGATACCGCCGTTGAGTTAGGTTAGTGGTTAGTTATCGGTTCTTGGTTATCAGTTACTTGGTTTTAACTATCCGAGTAATTGATAACCAATAATCGAGCAACTAAGAACCAATCGTATATTTATACTAATAATCAAAAAAGTGAAATTGATAAAAATATTT
>CAYLSF010000832.1:0-3924 GCA_964385675.1 uncultured Saprospiraceae bacterium | reverse complement strand
ATCCTATTTAAGTCTTCTGTATTATTAAAATTAATAACAATTTGCCCTTTGCCTGTTCCTTGTACTTTTAAATTAACTTTTGTATTGAAGAAGTCTTTCAAATTATCTTGTACCTTTTGATATTCAAACGATAATTTTGGCTTTTTAGACTTGGAGTCAGATTTAGATTTTTCTTTAGTCAGTGCTTCTACTTGACGAACAGATAATCCTTGTTCAAGGATTTGCTTAAATAATGATAACTGTAACGCATAATCTTTGACTCCTGCTAAAGCTCGGGCATGTCCCATAGAGAGGTCTTTGCGTTTAACGGCTTCTTGAATAGAAGGAGGAAGTTTTAGTAACCGCAAATAATTGGTAATAGAACTCCTCGTTTTACCTACTCTATCAGCCAATTTTTCATGCGTTAATCTACATTCATCCATGAGTCGTTTATAAGTAGCAGCTATTTCTACTGCATTTAAATCTTCTCTTTGGATATTTTCAACCAATGCCATTTCTAGCATTTCTTGGTCATTCGCAATTCTAATATAAGCAGGAATTTCTTTAATTTCCGCCATTTTAGTAGCTCTTAGGCGACGTTCTCCAGAGATAAGTTGATATTTATCTTGACTAACTCTTCGTACCGTGATAGGCTGAATTAAACCATGTACTTTTATGGAGTCAGATAACTCTTGCAGTAGAGCTTGATCAAACTTTTTACGCGGTTGATCGCTGTAGGCTTCAATTTGAGCTACAGGTAACTTAGCAATGGCATTTGCTAAAGTCTTCACTACCTTAGCCTTTTCTTCTTCATCTGTTGTATCAAAGTTAAAACTCGAATTAGACAGTATTGATTTTACCCCTAGTCCTAATGCCTTTCTATTTTTATTTTTAGCCATAATACTTGTTGCCTCTAAGATTTAGAAATACTTATTACCTATCACTTATCCCCTATCGCTTACTTCGAAGACTTTTTCCGTTTCTTCTTGAGCAATCCATTATTTTGAAGAATTTCTTTTGCAAGATTAAAGAAATTAATCGCTCCCTTGCAGCTTGCATCATATAAAGCAACGGGTTTCCCTAATCCTGGTGCTTCGCCCAATCGAGTATTTCTATGAATGATGGTTGTAAATACTTTTTTCCCAAAATAACCTCTTACCCCTTCTGCTACCTCATTTGCTAAGCGAAGCCTTCCATCAAACATAGAGAGTAGAACCCCCTCAATATCTAATTTAGGATTCAATTGTTTACGAACCTGAGTGATGGTATTGGTTAATTTAACTAAGCCTTCTAGTGCAAAAAATTCGCATTGAACAGGAATAATAACCGAATCACAGGCTGTCAAACCATTTACAGTAATTAAACCTAATGACGGTGGGCAATCAATAACGATAAAATCAAAATCTTCTTTAACTCCTTCTAAAATTCCTTGAAGGACAAACTCTCTACGCCATTTATTAATCAACTCCACTTCCGCCCCAACCAAATCTATATGTGAAGGAATCAATTTAAGATTTGGGGTTTCTGTATCTACAATAGCCTCTTTAGCTTCTAAGTCATTAATAAGACAATCATAAATACTTTTCTCCACTTCATTGATATTGACACCAACACCTGAAGTAGAGTTCGCTTGTGGATCGGCATCTACCAACAAGACTTTATATTCTAAAATTCCTAAACTTGCTGCTAGATTAATAGCAGTCGTTGTTTTTCCTACGCCTCCTTTCTGATTCGCTACTGCGATAACTTTTCCCATTTCAATATTTAAATTTCCAAATTCCAAATTTTATATTCCATGTACATTTAATTAATGTATTTTGGAGTTTACCTATTGGCAGACAAGTTTGGAATTGGTGTTTTGGAATTTGATAAAACTATTTTTCAATTGTTTCACCAATAGTAGGCAAATGTATGGTTTTTCCTTTACTTGAAAAAGCTAATTGTACCGCATCGTGGTCAACTTTAATAAAACCAAAGGTATCAAAATGACAAGCTATGATGTCATTACAAGCTATAAAGTCACTAGCAATAACAGCGTCCTCATATCCCATAGTAAAATTATCGCCAATAGGTAATATAGCAAACTTTAAGGTAGGACAAATCATAGGAATCAACTTCATATCCCAAGTAAGAGCCGTATCACCCGCATGGTAAAATGTTCCTTCTTCGGTAGTAATTACAAATCCTAAGGGATTACCAGCATAAGTTCCATCAGGCAAAACACTAGAGTGTACAGCATTTACACATTTTACAGTACCAAATGGAAATTTCCATTTTCCTCCATGATTCATAGGATGTCCTTCTATCCCTTTCTCACCATAATAAGAGACTATTTCATAATTCGCTATGATTTTCGCCCCCGTATTTTTAGCAATGGCTTCCACATCAGCTACATGATCACCATGACCGTGTGTCAATAATATGAAATCTGCTTTTATGCTATTGATATCTATATGTTTGGCTTGCTCATTGGGTGTGATAAAAGGGTCAAATAGTAGGTGATGTTCACCAACTTGAATTCCAAAACAGGCTTGTCCGTAATATGTAACCTTCATGATTTTATCGTGTGTTTTAATATTTTAAATTACAGATGTGAAGGTTACAAATTTTTTTTCACTAAAAAAAGAAATTGAATAAAATTTCATGATACAGTTCATAAATTATGCTTACTCACAATATAGTTCATTAAATTTTCAGACTTCATTTCAAAATAAAAAAGCAGAGCCGAAAACCTGTTGCTTAAAATCATACTAAGAAGTTGTTTAATAATTCGTGACAAAATGATTAGTAACTGCTTGATAGTCAAGACGAAGCTCATTTTTATTTTCGTAGCCAAAGCTACGGGAATAAAAATAGCTGAAGTATTGGCTGTCAATGAGTTGCTAAGCGTTTGTTAAAGAGTTTTTAAACAACTTCTAACTATAAACTTTACTATACAAAATTTACAAGAAACTTAATTGCTTCATTCCCCTTTAAAGTTAGGCTGTTCTTTCAACAAAAAAGCCCGCAAGGCTTCTTGATGATCCGCACTTTTAGAAAGCTGCTCTAGTTCTTGTTGCTGAATGGTATAACCTTCTAGTGGATTTAAATCTAAAGCTTGATTGGCAATGCGTTTGGTCGCCTTAATGGCTAAAGGAGCTTTTGACGCAATGAGTTGTGCCAGTTCGACGGTTTTTGGGAGTAGTTCGCTAGGCTCAAAAATATCTGTAATCAATCCAAAATCAAGGGCTTGTGAAGCGGTAATCGGTAAGCCCGTCAATAATAATCGTTTGGCTCGGCCTACACCGATTAATCTAGGTAAACGATAAGCGGAAGCCGTTAAGCCGACATTAACACCGGCTGTAATAAATTTAGCATGGGGTACAGCTACCCGAATATCACAGCACAATGCCAATTCAAAACCACCTCCAATACACCAACCATTAATGGCAGCAATAATTGGAATGGGTAACGCTTCAAATCTATCAATAACTGCACTAAAATGTTTTAAATTATCAATAATGCCCCCTTGCTTATTTGCATTTTGAGCTGCTTCTTTTAAATCATCTCCGCTACAAAATTTATTACCCCGACCTGTTATGATGAGGGTTCTCAATTGTTTATCCTGCTCCAACTCCTCTAAAAGTTGAAGGAATTTCTCCTTCATCACTTTAGATAAGGTATTAGCTGGTGGATTATCTAATTCTAATAAGGCAATAGACTCACCAATCTTTTTATAATGAATCGTTGACATCGTTTTTAAATTTAGGACAAAGGTAGATAAAAGTAAATTTAAAATTTACGGATTGAAAATAGGGGAATGATTTGTCCTTTCTGTTACTTTCTCGGTTTAAGCTATCTATAAAAGGAAATAATTGCTAACTTTTCATTTGAATTTCCTTTTGTCCAATTTAATATAAAAGGTAATTTCTAAAATTGAGATTATCGTTTTATATGACTTAATTG
>CAYLSF010000831.1:0-3938 GCA_964385675.1 uncultured Saprospiraceae bacterium | reverse complement strand
GGTATGGACTATATTTATGTAAATTTTCTATGATATCTGTAATCTTATTTTCCATTTTGATGAATTAAGCTAATTAGAAGTCATTTGTATTAATCATTTGAATATGTTAAGAGATATTAAAAACAATAATACTAAAAACCCAATTAATTGCAAAAAGATAAGTGAACATAACTTTTGTGAGAATTAGTGATTAGCAAATTAAAATAATGGATAACTCATGGATTTATCATTTTTATATCCAACTGAAAGCAGATTTCGAGTTTCCTTTAAAAGAGTTAGCTACTATGACACCAAATATGTTTACTGCCGATAAGATGAGTAAGATTGATACGGAATTGAAGAAGGTGGAGTAGGAGTATTTTGAATTATTTGACTCGACTATAATAAAACAGATGGAACATCCTCTCCGACCAAAACTGCTCCTACTGTACGATAATTGGTCACATTCACCATACCATGTTGTTTGGCGACATTCATATCTCGTATGAGTTCTTCTAACTTTTGAGACTGCCAAATAGCCGAACCCGCCGCCATATTAAATGCACCTTGTACCACCGTATGAGCCATTGTAGTCGAATGCGCACTTGCTAATCTTATTTGTGCTTTTGTAGCTGTTGAGC
The DNA here is from genome assembly GCA_964385675.1 of uncultured Saprospiraceae bacterium. Taxonomy (GTDB): domain Bacteria; phylum Bacteroidota; class Bacteroidia; order Chitinophagales; family Saprospiraceae; genus CAYLSF01. The sequence continues at coordinate 3,318 of CAYLSF010000831.1, read as the reverse complement.
AACTCCCTTTTTCTACTTCTTTTTCTGCTTTAGCAATCGTTTGATTAAATAACGCAATCGCAGCTTGATATTGTCCTTCTAATTTGCCGATTTGAACTTGCATATCGGCTCGTTTGGCAAGCGGCTTTCCTTGACCAAAAGGACGTTTGGTGGTGGCTAACGTTTTCAGTTCATCAATAGCTCGTTTCGCAAGTCCTAACCCCGTAGAGGCAACTGCAAGCGATAAGGCACCTAAAAATGAAAATCGATATAACGGAGCATCGACTGTCGCTTTAGTAACAGGAAAAGGAAACCATCGTCCATTTGGGATAAAAGTATCTTTTGTGCTGTAATCAATACTATGTGTACCTTTAAGCCCGAGTACATGCCAATTATCTATTTTGTTTAATTCTTCAGGTTTAAATAATATGATACCAGTGCCTTTAAAGGTTGTTCCATCCATAATTTTTACGCCACCAACAATATGGCTACAATGCGTAATACCAGAACCCCAACGCCAATGACCAGATACTTTTAAACCTCCTTCTGTCAACATTCCGACTCCTGCAGGCCCCGCAAAACCACCGACCATACAATGTGGATCAGAAAAAAACGCTTGTGCGGATTCTTTTCCAATAAATCCAGAAAACAACGCACTACACCCCGTTACTCCAATGACCCACGCTAAAGAACCATTATAATACGCCATCTCTCGAAGCATCTGAGTCACTTCTGATACCGCCGCTTCCTCTCCGCCAACAGCTTTGGTTGCCCATCGTTTTACCAATCCAGCGTCCTTAACTTGTTCCATAATGTCACTAGGAATATTTCTATTCGCTTCAATTTCAGCTTTTCGCTCCTCTGCTAGTTTTGCAATTTGGATGTATGGTTTCATAAGGGACAATTTAGGTTTTTCTTTTGTAATATTATCCATGTTGAATTAGAATAGTTAAGATAATTGGTAACTGAGCATTTTAATATAGTATTTTAATTTCAAAAAAATCATACAATTCAATCGTAGAATCAACGTTTTAAAAAACGATAATCAATTTAAAGAATCGTCATAGTATTGCTATTCGGACAGTAAAACCATATAGCAATAAAACCATAAAAACATTATCCTCACCAAATTATGTTTATCTATTCCTTTTCAGACACCCTTCGACGTCAAATAGCTGTATTAGCCAGTTTAGTATTGGTGATTTCTTTGGTTTATTCCAGAGCAGGATTGTCTATCGCACAAATTAGCTTTGCGGCTTTAGCTGTATTTCAACCCCAGTTTTTCACAAAGTTTAAAACTAGCTTTCTAACCAATAGGTCATTCATTGCTACAACGGTTATCTTCTTTATCTCCTTAATTAGTGGATTATATGGAACTATAAATGCCTATTTATTAGAACGATTACGGATGATTTTACCCTTTCTCATGTTGCCTTTTGCATTTGCCTGTTTACCTCAATTTACCCGTCGGCAATTTCATTTGATTTTATACACGTTTGTTTTCGTCCTTTTTGTAGCCTGCATTCAAGTTGGGATTCATTATTATTTAAATTTTGAAGCGATAAATATCAATGTAGGGCGAGGTCAACCAATACCTACACCAATTAATCATATTCGATTTAGTTTATTACTGGCATTTTCCATTTTAGTAAGTGGGTATTTATTCTTCAATAAAGTACACTTACAATACGATTGGGAGCGATTTCTTATGCTTGGAATTGGATTATTTCAATTTATATTCATTCATGTTTTGTCCGTAAGAAGTGGTTTATTAGTGTTGTACTTAACGATTTTAGTTGGGGCAGGTCTTTATGTATTACAAACTCGACGATATTGGATTTTAGCCGTTGCGGTGGGGTTAATGACAATTTTACCCTACACGGCGTATGAATTATTACCTAGCTTTCGTCAAAAGATAAATTACGCCCTTTGGGACTATAAAATGTTTCAACAAGGAGACATTAAGGATTATTCCGATTCTGAACGATTGGTTTCTCTAAAAGCAGGATTTGACCTCGGTAATCAAAGTCCAATTATTGGGATAGGAATGGGCAATGTACAACAAGCCATCAATGATTATTATCAAAAAAACTATCCCAATCTAAAAGCCAAAATGCCACATAATCAATTGCTGTATTATTATGTCGCTAGTGGTTTAATTGGTGTTATTGTTTTTGTTATCGCCTTTTTATATCCTATTTTTTATCAAGGGAATTATCAGAATATCATTTTATTGGCATTACATATTATTGTGTTCTTGTCTTTTATGGTTGAAAATACCATTGGACGAGCCATTGGCATTGGGTTTTATACTTTTTTTGCGTTGTTGTGTCAGCGAGTGGAAAGGGTTACGTAGGACTGAATTAGAGAATATATACGTGTAACAGAATTCACTCCTATATATTTTTATAAAACAATATGGAATAGGGAGTAATATTAAAAGAAACACAGATAGCACGGATAAAACGGATTATACAGATAAGAAAAATCCGTTTCATCTGTATCATCTGTACAATCCGTGTTTCTTTTTCGCTCAAATTATGTCAAAAATCAACTTTCTTAAAAAGTGTATAGGTGTGAAATAATAGAATATACTGCAAATGGCTAAAAACTTAACATTTTAGTTTTATATTGTAATGATATAAATAATTGATTATTAATAAAATAACAACCTGCTGACAGACAGGTTTAATAATGAGCCGATAGGCGACAACAATACAACCATTTATAGTATAGTTTTCTTCAATTTAAATCCAGCATGATTCTCTCTCCCCTTCCGCTTAAACATTACATCTGTCCGCAATACATATTTTACGCCTTTTATTACAGGACAGCCTTCATGTACTAATTCATGTTTAAAAATTAATGCCTTTCCTTTTTCGGGTTCTATGGTACAATTACTAAATTTAGTTGTACCACCTTCTACCGCATTTAGATAAATCATGAAAGTATAAGAACTCCATTCGTGAATATTCCGAATAAAGCTACCATCTTGATGTGGTCTAAACTGCTGACCTGGAAAATATTTATAAAATCGAAATCGCTCATTTAAGCCAGAAGCTATCCCAAATTCTGTTTCCGAAGGAACGAAAGGTTTCACTTTTTCCCATAACTGTAACGCTAAATCAAGGCTATCATAAATCACGCGTTCATTATTACGAATCGTGGGTTTCAAAATTTCTTGCCGTCCCATATTGACTTTGGCGGGCTCATAACCTTGTCGTTCACTGAAGGCTATCCAATTATCACAGTCTTGAGCGGTCATAAATTGGTCAACAGTGAATACGCCATTGGAAACTTGTTGGTAGATCATAAAAAGAACATTTAAATTATCATTTT
>CAYLSF010000830.1:0-3941 GCA_964385675.1 uncultured Saprospiraceae bacterium | reverse complement strand
TGATAAATAATTACCTTTTAAAAAAATTACTTCAATTAAAAAGGGTTAATTAGTATTTAATCCTTCTTTAAATAAGAAAACCAGAAATTTGTTTAATCGCTCGAAAGTCAATTGTCGATTGTCGATTGTCAAAATATCAATAAGACATCTTATACAATCTCAAATATGAAGATTCTAGTTCATTTAAATGCGTTTCCATAGGAATCAAGTCAGTTTCAAGTACTTGTAGCTCACTCTTTAACTGTTCAAGATGTAGAAATTCTTCTCTCAATTTAATCGCCTCTTCCTTTTGCTTTTCTACTTCTCGAATCTGATCCTTTTTGCGTTCCCGCTTCATCGTGTGCGTTAAAGGTAAACTACATTCTTGAATAAACATATCCCAACCGATATAAAACTCAATCGGCATCGCTTTTGCCATTCTTACCGTTTTTTCATCTGCCCAATGTAAGTCTTCGATAGATGTGATATATTTCTTAGCCAACGGGGCTGCTATATCATGAACAGTCGGAAGGTTTTTAGGATGAAAATGTTTACTCAATGCCCCTTCTGTTGGATTTCCTGCCACATCTTTTCCTCCTATAAAATACAATTCAAAAGTTTCCTTCACTTTTTTATCAAAGGCCTCTTTATCTTGAGCATCTACAAAAGTGGAAATATATTCTTGATGTTTGATAAAATAAGATGATTGTAGGGTGCTACTCAATGGTGTAAAAAAACTAAATTGGTTGATTTTCTTTTCGCCATTTGGTGCATTTCTAAAGGTCTGATACTCGGTAATAATCGGTGTGGCAAATTTGGGTAAACAATCCGCTAAAAGATTAGACATACAACTTTCCCTAGAGGCTACTACTGCATCTTTTTGTTTAATGCGTTCTTCTTCTGCTAGATAGGCGGCACGATGTGCATTAAAAGCCGTTTGTGCTACATCTATTTCATTTCTTTTGGCAAAAATGGAGCTTTTCTGCAATAAAACTGTTTGACGTTGACCATCAATAATTTCTTCATCTTGAATTTGTTGTCGTGTCTTTTTAACTTTTTGAGCAGAAGCCATTGAACTTATAGTACAGCAGAACAGCAGTATAAAGGTGTATTTTAGGTAAAACCGTAATGTCATTTCTTGATGTTGTTTTAGTTAATGATTGTCTAAGGTATAAGGTTTAGGGTGCGAGGTATAAGGTTATTCTGTATTCTCGATATCTGCTTGTTGGCATACAGGATTATCGGAAGTGAATTTCTTATACCTTTCCCAATAGCTATTGGGATTAGACCTAATTCTTATTTTAAATGATTTTTAGTGTTAAATTATTGCTTTAATTTAATACTGATTTTAACAATTTGAATATCAAAACTATGCCTAAATAGTATTATCTGATTTAAAATGTCCGTTTCAACCTTAAAAATGTCTATTTCAACTGATTTTAATTGAACATCTTGATAGAAACTTCCATTTTTATACCATAATGATTAGAAATATTTAACAATGACAACTAAGGTTATAATTATTCAACTCTACATTCAAGGTTAAAGCAGAGGAAGAAAAATTATAACCTTTTTTTATTAAGGGGCGAAGAAAAAAATAAGGTACGCAGGTTGCGTGAGAAATTTAAGTTTAGACGATTTCAATTTTTTGACGAATAGCGGGTTATTCTAAAAAAATTGAAAGAAGTATAAAGTTAAATTTATAGTGAAATGCGTAGGTTATTTTTTTCGGAGTCCCTAAATTCACATTGTTAAATCAGTTCACCAATAATTGCTCAAGCTATGCGACAAAGTATTAGTAAACAAGAATTTAAACTCGCTAAAATATTTATTCCGTTACTAGCACTAGTAACAAGTATGGCGATTACGTTTGATAGAAATTGTTGGAAAGATGAGTTCTTCTCTGATTACTTTATAACCTTTATTTGTATTACATTGATTTGGCTTTCCAATCGTTCGGTGATTTATTACTTCCAAAATTATCATAAAGAAGGATTTTACAGACGAGTCACGCCACAAATACTCATATCGGCTACCTTTGCAATGGTTATTACTTACTTGGGTACACGATTTCACATACGATTTATGACAGATAAGACGTGGATGGATTATTTGGCATTTGATAATTTTCGATTATTACTGTTAGTTGGTATGTGTTTTTCATTGTTTATCAATGCGATTTATGAAGGTTTACTGGTACAAGAACAATTGACAGCTTCTGTGATAGAAGCCGAACAATATAAAAAGGCGAGTTTAGAAGCTCAATATCAAAATCTAAAGACACAAGTTAATCCGCATTTTTTATTTAATAGTTTTAATACCCTGATGATATTGATTGAAGAAAGCCCAGATAAGGCCTCTAATTTTCTTCAAGAATTATCAGATGTATATCGGTATGTGCTGAATGCCCAGAAAAAGGATTGGGTGACGTTAGCAAAAGAGTTAGAATTCATTGACTCCTTTGTCTATTTGTTGAAGATGCGATTTGAAGAAAATTTAAATATTGAAATCGCTATTGATGATGCTCAGTTAAGGACTGGAATTCCACCTATGACGCTTCAAATGTTAGTAGAAAATGCGATTAAGCACAACGAAATCACGGCAACATCTCCATTATCTATTAAAATTTATACAAAAGGTGAGGAATTAATTGTGGAAAATAATAAGCAAATTAGAAAGACTGCTATTAATTCTACCAAAATAGGGCTCAGAAATATTCAGAATCGTTACCAATTTTTATCAGCCAAAAAGGTTGTAGTACAAAATGAACCAGAGACCTTTACCGTTCGTTTACCTTTAATTGCATTTGGATAGTTTATCAGGATAATAGACTTTTGAGAAAGAAAATTCCGATTGTCGAAAGTCGATTGTCGAAAGTCAAAAAGAAATGAAAGTAATAATAATAGAAGATGAAGCACCTGCCGCTCGGCGGTTGGCAAAATTAATTCATCAATCAGATGCTAGTATTCACATAGAAGCTACTTTGTCGAGTGTGGCAGATAGCGTGAAATGGTTGCAAAGTAACCCATCACCCGATTTGATTTTTTCCGATATTCAATTGGCAGATGATTTGAGTTTTAAAATTTATCAGCGTTTAGATATTACGATTCCGATTATATTCACTACGGCTTATGACGAGTATGCGATTCAAGCCTTTCAGCACCATAGTATTGATTATTTACTAAAACCTATACGGGCTACGCAACTTCAAAAGGCGATATTTAAGTATAAAAACATTAAACTACAATACAATATTCCCGACTTTCAACGCTTATCTGAAAGTTTGCAACAACAGCATTATAAAAACCGGTTTTTAATTTATCATAGAGATGCCTTGATTCCGATTAAAACAGAGGAAATCGCTTATTTTTATACAGAAGATAAAGTGATTTTTTTAAAGACCAAATCAGGAAAACGTTATTTCATGCAAGAGTCTTTGGATGAATTAGAACGTCAACTCAACCCTGAACAATTTTTTAGAGCGAATCGTCAATTTATTGTGGCGTTAGAATCGGTCACTAAAGTACATCACTATTTCAATCGAAAATTGAAACTAGATCTATTGCCTAAAGTAGAAAAAGATGTGTTAATCAGTAAGGAGAAAGCAACGACTTTTAAACATTGGTTGGGACAATAGTATTTTAAAATTCCAAATTCCAAATTCCAAATTCCAAATTCCAAATTCCGTGAGGTAGATTAAATTTTAGAGGGGAATAATTTGTAGTTTTACACTTCAAAAGATAGATTATGAAAATAGCAAACTACATTTTAGCGGTTGTTTTTACGCTTTTTGCTTATGTACAATTAAATGACCCTGATGGCTGGATTTGGGCTATTATTTATATGATAGTTGCCTTCGTTTGCCTGTTTGCAGCTTTAGGGAAATATAATCTAGCCTTATTAAAAATATTGATAGCTGCTGCTGTGTTAGGCTTAATTGCTTTGACACCCGCCTTATATGA
>CAYLSF010000829.1:0-3944 GCA_964385675.1 uncultured Saprospiraceae bacterium | reverse complement strand
CCAAACTTTTAGTCTATTTAAACAAGAAAGGCTTTAAAACATCAGAGATAATTCCGACTTCTTCCAATCAATTATACTTAATTTGGGATAAGAAAACCGTTTTACTCAAACAGTATATCAAAGGCTCGATTCAAGAAGATTTATCGCCATCATTATTATCCCAAATTGGTCAAGCATTAGCGAAATTACATCAAATCAAAGCCCCGAAGTATCTTCCGAAAAAACTATCCATTGGAAAGGAAAACTTCAATTTGATAAAAGAATATGATGCTAATTCTAAATTTGATAAATGGCTTCAAAAAGTTTCCAAATTGATTACGCCTTATGATAACATGAATCTATCCAAGACACTTATTCACAGTGATTTATTCTGGAATAATATCATTATCAACAAGCGACAAACAGGCGTTACTATCATGGATTTTGAAGAAGCCATGTATTACTATCGGGTTTATGATATCGGAATGGCAATTATTGGGAGTTGTGCGAAAAAGAATAAAGTTGATTTTGAAAAAGTTCAATATTTTCTTAGCGGCTATCAGAGCGAATATCCCTTATCTACTTTAGAAATAAAAGCCCTTAAAGCATTCACTATTTATGCAGGAGCATCAATGGCATTTTGGCGGCATCGAAATTTTAACTATACTGTTCCTACACCTGCTTTATCAAAACATTATAAGGGTTTGAAGGTACTGGCGGATTATATTTGGAAACAGGAGGAGGATTGTTTTTCGAAGTTATTATTAGTTTAGTGTACTATTTAATTAGCCATGTAAATGTTTAAACTCTAAAATTAGGAATAATCAGTCGTTCTCAAATCAAGAAGTCTATCAGGGTTTTGTTTAGTATGAACAATATCTAAAAAAATCAATTGCTTGGATGTGGTTTTATAAATGATTTTATAATGCTTAGTAACGGTCAAAAAATAACTTCCCGTTTTGACGGCTACTTTTCAACTCACTCTTCACCTTTAAATCCTAGAGATAACCCGTTATCTTACGGTTTTAAAGGTTTGATTGATTTAAAAATTAGCTCTTCAAATTCGGTAATTTATTATTTCACCATTACTTACGAAAAAGAGCAAAACGATACCAATTTTTCTTAGTGGGAAGTTGTCGTACGGGAGGATAGCCTTGAGGAAATTTAACAATCTGTTGCATTTTTTCTTTCAAGGCATTTGTAAATTTACTTGAAAGTTCAGAAGAATATTCTGAATTTAAATACTGTTGAATGTTCTTCGTGGTTTCTATAAAACGGGTTTTAACTAAAATTTTCATTAGGAATAATTAATCTTCAATCATTTTAAAAAATGTATCTAATTCAACAGCATCATTCATTTCAGCTGTCCATATTTGTTTTCTAAATTCGCCTAATGTCATTCCATATTCTTCTTGATAGACCTCCAAATTTTCATCTGTTCCAAACTGTTCATTCCATGTTTGAAAATCAACATAAGTTGGCTTATCCATATCTTTAGATAAAGCCAATTTAATCAATTCATCAATCTGCTTTATAATACTTTTATCTTGTATCAAAAGTAATCCCTGAATAAGTGCTAATTTTTGTTCTTGTATCGACATTTATATCTTTTCAAAATTATTGAATACTTTAATATCTTCAATTTCTCCTAAATGGTATCTTTACAAATATACATTAATTTCGTGTATTAAACCACTCCAAATCTAAAGGCATAAACAAAGTATTTTCAAATTGATAAAATTTCCTATCAACACGCAACCATCTAAAAACTTAAAACCGTAAAGAGGTCAACTTTAAAACCAATGGAAGAAAAAACCATCAATTTGCGGTTAATCCTAAATGGATGTGAGCAAGGGAACAGATATAGTCAGGAACGACTCTATCAATACTATTATCCCTATGCGATGAGTATTGCATTGCGGTATGCGAAGGATAGATTGGAAGCTAGAGAGATATTGAATGAAGCCTTTTTAAAAGTATTTACCAAGCTGCATCAATACGATAAGGATTATCCCTTTCAGATTTGGTTACGACGCATTGTTATCAATACAGCTATTGATTATTACCGTAAAAAACAACGTCGTCCGTTTTTCTTACCATTAGAAAATGCTTTTTCTGCGGTTGATGAAGGAGCAGACGATTTTAATCTTGATCCAACCATCAACACTTTGCCTATTATTCAAGAATTACCACCGTCCTACAGAATGGTTTTTAACTTGTACGTGATGGAAGGATATAAGCATCATGAAATAGCAGAAAAGCTAGGCATTAGTGTGAGTACATCTAAAACAAATTTATCAAGAGCAAAACAGAAGTTGAAAAAGTTAATTAAGAGCAGATCACATTATAAATTAAAAATGCAGGGTAATGGATAAGTTTTTTGAACAATTTAAAGACAATCTAGAAAACCAAGCCCTGCCTGAATATGACGCAAGGGATTGGGAGGATATGAAACAGCGACTAGAGGTAAATGCTAGTCAACCTTCTTCCTCTACTAGATTTGGAAAATATTGGATGGTTGCTGCTAGTGTAGCGGCATTATTTATAGTTGGTTTGGCGGCTTCGCAGTTCTTCTTGTATCAAGAAGTCAAAAAGGCTACGCATAAGATTACAGAATTGGAACAACAGCTAGAACAAAAACCGTCAGGAGATGCGACTTTTAATATTAAAACAATAGAGTCAACTACTAAGAAAGAAAATATTGAGCAACAAATACAAAATACAAAGCAGTCATCAAATTCAAATCAAGTCGAATCAAATGATTCAAAAAAAACACTATCTACTGAAAAAACAACTACATTCAACCAACAGCAAAATATTACTACAAAAACAGTAACTAAAACAATTGAATCAGATTCAAAAGATGCATCATCTAATAATCAATTATCAATTAGAGACAAAACATCCATAGACATTACAAATAATAAAGCTATAACAGCTGCAACTACTAAGAAGTCATCGGCAAAAACAAATACGATTCAAAAACCAATTTTGAATAATATTATGCAGTCTATACCGACTCAATCTAACACAAAAGTAGCGTCAAATGAACTTATAAACACATCAAACTTACAGTTTTTAGCAGCTTTACCATTTGAGTCAAAAGCAGATTTAAGTTTTATCAACCTTCATCCAACCACGAAAACTAATACACAAGAGGATACAAAGCAAAATACCTTATTAATGAATCTTTTAAAGCCTGAAGGAGCTGAACTTGGTGTGCATGCAGGGCTATTTCATACCGAAAAAAGAGGGTTTAGAAACTTTGAAGGATTCAGTAGAGGTGGACAGCTTAAAGTTATTTTTACGTCAGGGCTTCGGCTTTGGCTATCAGGAGATTTTCGTACTTTCAGTTATTCAACAAGAAACATGGAGGAACGTCTTGGCGTCCCTCCTGTTCCTCCTCCTTCAGATGATTTTCTTTTTGAAGAAGCCTTTGTCAATCGAAGTATTTGGTCAGCAGATATCGGGCTTAAATATGCCTTTTTCCGTAATTCCGATTGGCAGCCCTACTTAGGAATTGGAGTAGGAACAAGTGGAATCTTAAATAATGATACTGATTATAGATTTAGAAATCCTTTGACCAATGAGTTAAGAACAATTGAACCACCCGCTCCAATTAGTTTATATGAAGATTATGCCATTTATAAAGCAGGATTAGCCTATTGGGTGACTCGTAAACTAACTATTCAAGTAGAAGGAAGCTATCGAGAGCATTTTGATAAGACATCTGGTTTGCCTAATGTTTTAAATGGACAGATTGGCTTGTTTTATATGTTTTAGGGTTAGGTGTCGGTTCTTAGTTATCGGTTATCAGTTATAAATTTTATTAAAAATTTACACAGACGCAACCATTGAATTTTTATAAATCGTAATGACAATAAATAAATAGAAACGTCTAAAATACTAAGTTTTTGATTTTGATTTTCACCTACTTGTCAATAGACAGGTTTTAACTTTAATTG
>CAYLSF010000828.1:0-3948 GCA_964385675.1 uncultured Saprospiraceae bacterium | reverse complement strand
AACTTGGGAAACAGGCGATATCATTATCATAAAATTTAATAATGAGATTCAAATCAAGCGGTTTAATGAAGAAGTTTATTTTCAAAAAGGAGCATTGGTCTATGCACTAGATATTCCGCACCGCCGTGAAAATATTAAGGATTATGATAAGACTGGTTTTCATGATTATTATTGTTATCCTAAAAATGAGCATTATAAAAATTGGTTAATCGAAGAAAAGAATGCAATCGCTAAATTTGATAACGGAAAATTGATAGTAGAAGCTAGAAATATAAAACAAGAAGAATTAGTCAATATAGAATTAGTGCCAATGGGAAAAACGGTTTTGAGGCGAGTAACTTTTCCTGTTTTAAATTAATACTTTTACACTTATTTACTTTTGAAAAAGTAATGATTTGAAGTATTAGAGTGATCAAAATATAGTATAACCCGTATGATATAGCTAAGACTTATGTAAATATGTTGCACTATTCCACCAAAAAATTGTTACACCTTTATAAACTTTAATGTAACTTTATTCCAAAATTTAAAATCAAACATGAAAGAGCGAACCATACAATCTTTATTAAAAAAACACAAATTACGTCGTACGCCTGCACGTAGTAAGATTCTTGAATTATATTTAGATCGAAATCACGCTCTTTCACATAAGGAAATTGAAGATGTTTTAAGTGATTCACACGATAGAGTGACGATTTATCGGACACTGAGTACTTTTGAAGAAAAAGGTATCATTCATAGAGTATTTGATAATAACCCTTCCATCCGTTATGCGTTATGTGGCACAGAATGTAATCATGATCATCATCATGATAACCATATTCACTTTAACTGCATATCGTGTAATAAAACGTATTGCCTTGAACACGTTCAATTGCCACACATTCAAATTCCAAGCTCTTTTAAAACGAATAAGATTCACTTTTTTGCAGAAGGTATTTGTGAAGCATGTCGTTAATTATTAACTATTATCCCAATAGCTCGTATCTATCGGGAGTTAATTATAGTGGCTTGAAATTATCAAATTTGATTATTAAACCACTATAACTCTAAAACCAGTTTTCCTCCCTATCTTCACTTTTAAAACTATATCTAAAAGAAACGATAATAGATATTTGATTATAGGTTTTTACAAAATCAATTAATCCGAATGTCGAAAGTCATCCTGATAGGTATTGAAGGGCTTTCTTACAAAATTCAAAATGGTTTTTATAAGAAAACCCTTGACAGGTATCGGGAGTCGATTATCGAATAAAAGTCGAACTAAAAGAAATGCAAAGTTTTAATTCTACGCGGACGTATATTGCTACACGGGAACTATCCGTAGCCGTAAATGCAGCTATATATTTAAGAAAACCCCTAATTGTAAAAGGGGAACCAGGTACAGGTAAGACGCTTCTAGCTCATGAGATTGCTCAATCATTAGGTAAAGAAATCATTACTTGGCACGTCAAAAGTACAACTTCCGCACAGCAAGGTTTGTATGAGTATGATGCGGTAGCTCGTTTACGGGATAGTCAACTAAATATAGGTGATATTGATGATATCGAGCGATATATCAAAAAAGGTAAATTGTGGGAAGCTTTTACGGCTGAAAAGCAAGTCGTTTTATTAATTGATGAAATTGATAAAGCGGATATTGAATTTCCTAATGATTTATTGTTGGAGTTGGATAAAATGGAGTTTTACTGCTATGAGTTACAACGAACTATTAAGGCTAAACATCGGCCGATTGTAATTATTACCTCTAATAATGAAAAGGAATTACCAGATGCTTTTCTACGCCGTTGTTTGTTCCATTATATTCGTTTTCCCAATAAGGAAGTTATGCAGCAAATCATTGATGTACATTATTTAAGTATTAAAGATGATTTAATCAATGAAGCATTAAGAGTATTTTATGAAATCCGAAAAGTAAGAGGCTTAAAAAAGAAACCTTCTACAAGTGAGTTGTTGGATTGGTTAAAATTGCTCTTATTAGATGATTTGAATGGTGTGGATTTAGAAAATGTAGATTTGAAAGAAGTACTTCCACCACATTTAGGAGCGATTCTGAAAAATGAGCAAGATTACGAATTATTAAATCGTTTAGGTAAAAAAGGATTTAGGACTTTTTAATAGTTTCATTGTCTCATGGTTTCATTGTTAAAACATTACTAGCAATGAAACCGTGAAACCGTGAAACCATGAAACCATGACTTCATGTTTTTAGACTTTTTCTATTTATTAAAATCTAATGGATTGCCTGTTTCTTTGCATGAACAGCTTTCTTTGATGGAAGCCCTCAAGCAAGGGGTAGCGGGTAAGAGTGTGGAAGACTTTTACTATCTCTGCCGTACAGTGATGGTGAAAGAAGAGCATCACTTAGACCGATTTGATAAATTATTTGGTGAGTATTTTAAGGGGATTGAGCGAATAGATGACGATTTATTTTTGAAGCACGTTTCTAAAGATTGGTTGCGTCAACAATTGGAAAGAATGCTCTCACCAAAGGAATTAGCAGAATTGGAAAAAAATGGTGGGGTAGAGGCTTTGATGGAAAAGTTAAAGGAATTGATGGAAGAGGAGAATAGAGAAGGACGTAATCAATTCAATAATGGAGAAGGGGAAGGACAGCCTGAACAAGATGGCGAAAATCCAGATGAGGAAGGGCGTAAACAAAAACGAAAAGGCAAGCGTAAAGGGCAAAAGGTTTGGGAAAAGCGAGATTTTAAAAATTTTGATGACCAAATAGAGCTCAATACTCGAAATATCAAAATGGCTTTACGCCGTTTAAGACTTCTAACTAGAGAGGGAAAACCAGAGGAATTGGACATAGACGATACTATCAAAAAAACGAGTAATGATGGTGGTATCTTGAATCTATCCATTGTGCCTTCTCGTAAAAATCGAGTTAAGGTTTTATTACTGATGGATGTTGGTGGTTCGATGGATGATCATATTACTCTAGCTAGTCGTATGTTTTCTGCTGCTCGATATGAATTTAAATATATGGAGCATTTTTATTTCCATAATTGCCTGTATGAATATTTATGGAAAGATAATACTCGTCGTTTTCATGAGCGTATTCCTACGTTAGAACTTTTATATAAATATAATAAGGACTACAAGGTAATTTTTATTGGAGATGCAGCTATGAGTCCTTACGAAATTATGTATAGAGGAGGTTCAGTAGAACATTACAATGACGAAGCGGGCATACAATGGCTACAGCGCATCAAAGATAAATTTACGAATATGATTTGGCTTAATCCAAATCCAGAGTATAGTTGGGAATACTATCAATCTACTCAAATTATACAAGAATTTACAGATCATCGGATGTTTCCTTTAACATTAGAAGGCTTGACATTAGGGATGAAGGCTTTAAAAAATAGACAGCTTCAATACAAACCTAAAGGTCGATAAGTAAATATTGATAAATTAAATTAGAAAAGCTGAACAGAATTTCTCTGTTCAGCTTTTTCATTTCTGTTGATTTTCATCATTTCTTACAAGTGCTCAATAAGTACTTAAAGTGTGCATCATCAAATAGTAACAAGTAGTAATCTTTGATACGAAAATAAAATTTAGCGACGTCCTCTTGAAAAAGCACTAGAAGTCACTAATAAACCTCCTCCTAATAAGAAAGCTCCCAAAACAATCCCTAATAATAACATAATAATAGTGTAATGTTGCTGTTATAAAATATAATTTTTAGTTCCTTGATTAGTATGGTTCAAATATAGTTAATATTTTGTTAAAAACAGTTTAATGATTTTTCCATACGTTTGAATTGTAAAATAATATTTGGTTTTGGGGGTAAAAACCAACTTAATTTAATGTTACTGTGACAAATCAGACATTTAGTTATCACTTCTAATGATGAAATCAAAGTTTATACTTTTAAGAATATAGGGCTATACGAAAAATGTAAAATATTACTAATCAAATTATAAAATATAAATA
>CAYLSF010000827.1:0-3948 GCA_964385675.1 uncultured Saprospiraceae bacterium | reverse complement strand
TACTACTTAATTATTTTCAAACCCTCATTACATTGATATGAAGCATTGCGACCTAAAACTACTAATTTTATTGGGTATTGTATTATTACTTCCTATCCACAGTTATTCCTGTGGTTGTGAGCTAGAAGCACCATTTCTAAAAGTAGCACCTGCTACTGAATTAGTTGCTGTTATAAAAGTTAAAGATTATAATACTTTTGAGTATTTACAGGATGAAGAAGTTCCTGTGTCTATGACTGTAGAAATTCTACAAGTCTTGAAGGGCATAGAATCTCGTCAAGAAATCACAGTTTGGGGAAATAACGGTCTGATGTGTCGTCCTTATTTAAGTATTTTTGAACCCGGTTCTACATGGGTCATGGCATTTGGAGAAGATCCTACCGATGGTCATGATGGGGCATTAGCTACCGATTATGCACTTTCTCAATGCGGAGAATATTTTTTAGAGGTACAGATGGGGATTGCATCTGGTTTTATCGACCGGTTACAACATCAACAAATTACAATTGGAAATTTAGCGTATCATTTAAATCTAATTCATAAGGAAGAAGGTAAAATTGATGATCTAAAATGCCAATTTATCAATGAATTACATTTCTCAAAAATTGACACTATTGCTGTTTTTGAAACATATCATTATAATGCTCAACCGCATCAATTTGATATGACAGCAGATGCCTTAATGGTAGCAGATGAATTATATCCAAGTTTCTATAATTTTATGAAAGCCGCCAAAGTTTACCGGCAAGCCTTTATCTATTGGCAAAGCAATGGTGCAGTATTTGTCAAGCAAATTGATAATTATATGGATCATGCTGTTCAACGGGTGGAAGTCAGTGATTTTTTTGAAATTTATTTAAGCTATAAAGCAGATATTAAATCAGAAAAACTAAAATTGCCCAAAGTAGGGCAGTCTCACAAAAAATCTAAGCGTTCAAAGAAAAAACGATTAAATATACAAGCTCAAAAAATTCATGCTCACCTTATCAACGGTAACGAAAAAGGCGGAAGTTTCTATTCGCAACCTAGTTATACCAAACATTCTATTCAATTTTTTATGAACGATCATGTTTTTTTAAGAGAGTATGATATGCGCTTATTTGAAAGGTTCTACAATCGTAAATACTACAAAAAAAATAAACGGACATTAGCCTATGTTTTTCTTGAAATCATGAAGGAAGAAACGGCTGAAATTGCTCAACGCAATGAAAAAAGTCGAAACATATTCAAGCAATACAAAAAGCTATTCGCTAATGTAAAGGCAATGCCATAAATTCGACTTTCGACTTTCGACTTTCGACTTTCGACTTTCGACTTTCGACTTTCGACTTTTGGAATTTGGAACCTGTCTGCCGACAAAGGCAGGTTTGGAATTTGGAATTTCTAACAAAATAAAGGTCAAAGTGTGATTTACGCTTTGACCTTCTTATTTTTGTGTTGGCTTACAATCTTTAAGCGAATTCTCGAAAAATTGGTAAACCGTTCACCCCCGTATCAAGTACGGGGCAGGCTATTCGCCGTCAACTGTTTACCAAATTAAAATTGTATGAAATGGCTTTAACACCTTCAAATATGCTTGAATTAGGTACAGTAGCACCTGATTTTACGTTACCGGATACTGTTTCTGATAAAATGATTAGTTTAGCTGATGTCGCTACAGATAAGGCTACTGTCGTTATGTTTTTATGCAATCACTGTCCTTATGTGATTCATGTCAATGAAGAAATCGTTAACCTTGCTGCCGAATATAAAGCAAAAGGCGTTGGTTTTGTGGCGATTAGTTCGAATGATGTCATTAACTATCCGCAAGATGGTCCTGAACTTATGAAAGCACATGCTGCTAGTGTCGGTTATAACTTCCCTTATCTCTATGATGAGTCACAAGCTGTAGCTAAAGCTTATGACGCTGCTTGTACGCCTGATTTCTATGTATTTGATGGTGCTAAGACGTTGGTCTATCGAGGTCGTTTAGATGACTCTAGACCAGGCTCAGGTACGCCACTTACAGGTAGAGATTTAAGAGCAGCTTTAGATGCCGTCTTAAATGCATCACCTATGGCAGAACTTCAATACCCTAGTATGGGTTGCAATATTAAGTGGAAACGGTAATACGATTTCGGATTTCGGGCTTTTGCTCCGAAATCCGAAATTTGTAGTTGCTTTTGTAACCCTGTATTTATCGGTCATTTCCATTTAATCTATGTTCTAAGTACTCTGATTTAATTGAGAATATTTCTTATATCCAACAATACACAAAAAACACAAAACATGATAGGTGCAATAATTGGAGATATAATAGGCTCCAGATTTGAGTGGCATAATTTAAAAAGTAAAGACTTTGAATTATTCACCAATGAATCCAAATTTACCGACGATACGGTCTTAACCATAGCCATAGCAGACTGCATACTTCATAATAAAGACTATGCTCAAACCGTCAAACAATATGGCAATGCTTATCCAAATGCAGGATATGGCGGTCGATTTAAAAAATGGTTAACATCCACTGATTTAACGCCATACAATAGTTGGGGCAATGGTTCAGCCATGCGTGTCAGTCCAATTGGCTTAGCTTACGACCAACCATCAAAAATTTTCGCAGAAGCCGAAAAAAGTGCTGCCATTACGCATAATCACCCCGAAGGCATCAAGGGGGCTCAGGCGATTGCAATGTGTGTACATTTAGCTAAAACAGGACATTCCAAATTATCCATCAAAAGTTACGTAGAAACGACATTTGGATACAATTTAAATCGAACGATAGAGGAGATTCGTCCTATTTATGAATTTGATGTAAGTTGTCAAGGCAGCGTCCCAGAATCTATTATTGCCTTTTTGGAAGCAGAAAATTTTGAAGATGCTATTCGTACAGCTATTTCAATTGGTGGTGATAGTGATACGATTGCCTCTATGACAGGAGCAATTGCAGCCGCTTATTTTAAAGAGATTCCTGATACCTTCATTCGTAAAATGAATGAGTATTTACCCAATGATTTTAAAGTGATTCTCGAAGCTTTTGAGGCTAAGTATCGTATGCTAAGTTAAATTTTTATACGGTTGTGTAATTTCTACTTGACTAACGCCTTGTAGGAAAACCGATACTATGAAAATAGTCAAGACGATATTGAAATGGATATTTTATATTCTATTGATTCCAGGACTCTATTTTGGCATCGCCCTAATATTAACAGCGATTACCGTCAATAACACAACCAATAACACGTCTAAAAATCACACGATATACCTAAGCACCAATGGTGTTCATTTAGACATTGTTATCCCTAAACAAGATATAGATACTGCGCTTTTACAGCAAATTAATCCTACTACTTCTATTAATTACATCGCTTTCGGCTGGGGCGATGAAAATTTCTACCTTCATACGCCTACTTGGAATGACTTAACTTTTGGTAATACTGTTCAAGCCTTATTTTTAGAAAGTTCAACGCTAATGCACGTCACTCGTTATCGACAAGTACAACAGCATTGGGTTAAAATCAATATCAGTTCAAAAGCACTACAACAACTCAATCAATATATCCACCAATCTTTTGAATGGACAAAAAATAACAATATTACCCTTTTACCCAATCAGGGTTACTCTAGGATAGATGATTTTTATAAAGCCAAAGGCAGTTATTCTTGCCTACATACATGCAATAGTTGGGCAAATGAGGCTTTTAAAGAGAGTGGTTTAAGGGCTTGTTATTGGACACCTTTTGATTTTGGGTTGATGGGAAAGTATGAGTGAACGTTATTCTTTAACTCCTTTAAAAAAAATTATCTTTACACTAAAAATTTGAATGAAATCACAATTAACAGTTGAAGGACTAAAAGGAGCGGCTAAGCAATTTTGTGAGATTGAATCAACATTCATAAATAAAGATTTATTTGGTGTAACAGATGGAAAAGCTGTTGGTACATACATTGAACATAAATTTCAAAAAT
>CAYLSF010000826.1:0-3952 GCA_964385675.1 uncultured Saprospiraceae bacterium | reverse complement strand
ATGGTATAGTTATATTATCATAATAACTCTCACAAGGAAAATCTTCTAAATTTAAATCAAGGGACTGAATAACTGTTTTAAAAGTAGTCGTATTTTTAAGTCCTTTATAATTATCTTTTTCTATACCTTCTATTAAGTTATTAACCACTGCATCAATATCAAAAAAATCACTATTAACCGTATTTTCTACATTATAAAAATTTCCTGATACTCTTAGTCTATATGCTAAATTTGGAACATTATACACTTCATTATTATTGACTGCTTTTCCTGTTTTATCAATAGCAAAATAATATTTACCATCTTTCACAATAGCATAACTATTATCTTTTAAAAAAGGCAATGCTATAGCGTCAAACTCTGGTTCAATGATTTCATCGCCCGTTTTATCAAGAAATCCTACTTTTCCATCTTCCGTAAAATGTGCTAACTCACCAAAGAATATGAGTGGTTCACTGTACTTTGTTCTTATTAAGACATCTGATTGGGGATTGATTAATCCCCAACCTCCATCTTCGTCTTTATAGGAAGCAACACCATTATGAAACGCCGAAACATATTGATATTTATCCTTAGCCTTTATTGTCTTCTCCCCTTCTAGATTTAAAAAACCATAACCTTCTCCATCATAATAGGGAGCTAACCCTTCTTTAAATGAAAACAATCGCTCATATTTATCTTCAATCTTAATCACTTCTTCTCCGTTGCTATTAATGAACCCTTTCTCATAAGTATAACCTCCACCTGCTTTTTCTGTTCTACTATAAACTAATGCAAGACCGTCACTAAAGCTTTCAGCATTGTAATATTTTGGAGGAATTACTATTTTTCCCTCTTTATTAACATATCCCCATTCTCCTTCTTCGTTCTTAAATTTCGCTAATCCTTCCGAGAACATTCCAGCTTCTTCTGCTTCTTTTAAAGTAAATACCACTTCCATATCAGTATTAATATACATTGGTGGTGTATTATCTTCCACCACACAAGCCAATCCTTCCCTAAATAAAGTGGCATTTTTAAATTTTTTATCAAATTCTTTA
The DNA here is from genome assembly GCA_964385675.1 of uncultured Saprospiraceae bacterium. GTDB lineage: Bacteria > Bacteroidota > Bacteroidia > Chitinophagales > Saprospiraceae > CAYLSF01. The sequence continues at coordinate 2,912 of CAYLSF010000826.1, read as the reverse complement.
CCCTCCTTATTCACAAAGTCATAGTACGTTTTATTACTTCTAGTAACTTGCTTTAACCCAAATCCATCTATCATAACAGATGGCTCAAATTTATATTCTGGTTCTATAACAACCTCGCCTTCGGGGGTCATATAGCCCCATCTTCCATCTTTTTTTTCTTGAAATGGTATCAAAACGTCTGTGGAAATTTCCTCTCCATCTCCACAACTGTTTAAGAAAATAGCACAAATTACTATTCCTAATAGTTTAGTTAGTAGGTTCATAATGTAATTTTTTATGATGTTATAATGAAAAAATATTTTTGTTGAACTCTAAAAAACATAATTCTTATTCTTAAAAATCACCGAGCCAGCAACCTATCCGAAAACAGGTTACTTAGCTCGGATGAGAGCATAAAAAGTTTAGAAGGAGAACTAATATTATTTTCAATAGGAATATGAAGCAGAGCTAATTACTCAACAAGGGTTTTCTTATAAAAATCATTTTGAATATTTGAACCGTAGAATATCGAACGCTGAATATCGAATATCGAGCTTTTACTAATAAAATTTGCTAAAAGCAAATTTTATTATTCGACTTGTTCTTTACTTCTGCGGTTCAATATTCGTTATTCGATATTCTGCAATTCAATCGAAGTAATTTCATTTTTATAAGAAAGCCCTTATTACTCAACCCTTGTCCAGGTTTTCTCCTCTCCTTTTTCTTCTTCAATAAACATGTCTTTTAAAAAGAGTGTAATTTTAGAAACACTCTTTTACCATCGGCTACACAGATGATTCTATCATTAACAATTTTATATGTTCCTTCAAGAGTAGTTGCACCCGTAGCGGATACTGTCATTTTTCCATCATCAGTTAAGACTAGAGTAGCATATCTACCCTCTGATTCAGAAGTCCATGTTCCTACAATTGTAGATTTATAATTAGCTTTAGTAACTTCTGTCATGTCTAGGTCTTCCGCCTTCTTTTGTTTCATTTCTTGCACCGTATTTAAGTCCAAACACGCAAAAGAATTCTTGATTTTAATATTGCGTTTTTTAGGTTTCTTAAATTTTGTCTCAAAAGGCTTACCGCCAATATTGAGTTGAAAAAATTGTAAGGGACTCTCTTGAAGCATTTGGATTTGGTCTTTTGTAATAAGAGATATAAAGGTGGTGTTATGACCAAAAACATTCCCAAATAACTTACTTCTCAATGCCTTATGTTCGCAAGTGAGTGGCTTATCAAAGGCTAAGGTTTCTCCATTCATCAAAATGATTTTAAGCGTGCTACTTTTCAAGGCATTTTGATTTAAATAATTATTTACAGCCACATTATATTCACTTTGTTCCTTGAAGGTTTCAGACAAAATTGAATAAAGAAATGTTCCCTTCTGTCCATTATCAATTTGAACGAGATACAATTTGTAATCTGCCTTATAGTCTGTGATGAGTTTATAAGGTCTTACGACTCCTCCGTAATACTTAAGGGTATCACCATTTTTATCTACACCAGCTGCCGCAGGTTGACAAGGTGTATCTTGAGTCTCCTTATTTGGTTTCTTTTTTGAAAATTTTCCTTTAAGGTTGTTAAACCCCTTTTTCATCTTATCGCCAACCTGTTGTGTCTTTTGCTTGAATTTGCCATCCTCCGTTGTTGTTATTGAGGCTTCGTTATTAACAATAGTCTCTTCATTTGTTATTGTCGTTTCTGATGTCTTAGACTGTGATAACAAAACGTTACTATTAAGTAATAATAAAACAACCCATAATGAGATATATCTGATCATGATTTTAAGATTTATTTTAAAGAAATAGTTTATTATTTAGGTTGACTTTTTAATACAATAGCCCGACCAGCAGCTAGAGCCTTTTTAATGGCAGCCTTTCCTTTAGTGACTTTACCTTCGGAGAAGTTGTCGTCACTGACTTCAGTAATCTTGATTGTACCAATGAAATTTTTACGAGGGATAGATTCCCCCTCAAAGGTTTCAATGATGATTTCATAGAGATCAAACTTTTGTTTGGTTTTCACTCCTGCATTGATTCCTGACTTTATCAATATCCGCTTGGGGTGTCCGCCTTTATCTGTTTCTATTACTCGAACCAATTTTGCTTCAATAGGAAAAACTTTCTTTATCAATTTTTTCTTTATCTTACTTTCGATAGAAGCCAAGGTGCTTTCAAACGCAACTTCTCCTGTTTTAGCATATGTCCCATATATCAAAACCCCTTTTCCCCCAGTAATTCGCCACATATTGGTATATAAGACGGTATTATTAGGAATATTTTTAACCGTAATATTTCCCACTAATTTACATTCATAGTATGGTAGTGTTTTGCCATTATCTGCCCTAAACTGCTGTTCTTCAATGCTAAATGCGGAAATAGAAAGTGAAACAATATTAGTTGCATTATCAACATCTGTTACTAGAAATCGCTTATCCTTATTAAAAGTAGAATGAATGGTATTTTCAATAGCAGCAAGTTGTTCTGATGTCGCATTACCCGATGATTCTGATATATCGAAAGCAATTGAAATTTGATCATCGGCATTCGCTTGTGCCGTAAAGTGTAGGGTCAGTAAAATCAAATTACTGACGAATACTAATATTTTCATAGTCTAAAAATTTAAATATTTATGCTCTTAAATTTAATTCTTGGGATTATTAAAAGGGATCACTTTGAAGCAAAATAGTTCATTCTACTTCGACTGCTGAAAGAAAAGCCATGGGATATTCCCATGACGTTTCTTCTAAATGCTTTATTCTCCAATAGTCTTAATCAAACCTATTCTAAATGATACACCGCTTGCATCTAGGATAGAATCAAAATTTGAGACTCCATCTACTTCAAAATAATTAAAGTTAAATGAACTAACCTCCTTTGAATCCGTCACAACTTCTCCTCATTCATCATCACCCTACAAGACTAA
>CAYLSF010000825.1:0-3960 GCA_964385675.1 uncultured Saprospiraceae bacterium | reverse complement strand
AATTATGGTTTAAATAAATATTAGTACTCTTAATTTTTTGGTATCAATTAATTCCCACTCAGTATTACTGGTAGTTCTTTACTATCTGTACCAATGATTACTACTTTTGAATTTTTAGAAGTAGCTAGCTCTTGTGTTGCTTGTATGCCGTAATACTTTAAAAGGTCAATTCCCGAAGTATCTTGAAACCGTTTTAAACCTCGTGCTTCAATGACCTTTCGCTCTTCCTCTTTTCGCTCTTTTTGAATTAAATAGTCATATCCTAACATTTCTTGTTCCTTGACTAACTTATCCGCTATAGCCCGTTCAACGGTGCTATCTAATGCAATATTCCTAATCACCAAGTCTATCATTGTCAAAGGATAAGCCGCATCCACGTGCTCTCGTACACTAATTAACATTGAGTCCTGTACAGCTTTACGGCTAACCGTATATAAAGCCTCTATCTCATAGCTACTGATTACCTCACGAGTTGCTCCTGTAACATGAGGTACGATAATTTTATTGGCATAATCTAGTCCTAAGTTCTTATGCATCAAGCCTAATGAATCCTCCTCGGGTCGATAACGATATGATATTTCCGCTTCCACTTGAATACCATCTTGTGTTAAGGCATTTATGGTATCTTGCCCACTAATAACACGTGTATCATATAAGAATATCTCATCCCAAGGATATACAAATGCCAGTCCTTCATCCCAATACCTATCTATGACCGTTCCTTCTTGAAAGGTCTTGAACATAACGCCCTTATATCCTGCGGGAATAGTAATAAACATCTTATCCCAAAACCCTACAAAGAATACAGAAAAGAGCATAATGAAAAGCAAAATTTCCATCATGTAGGAGCGATATTCTTTTTCTTCATATTCAATATCTTCCTCCTTATTTCCACTAGTTGATGTATTATCCTTTGCCATTATATCTTTATTTTATCGCCATTTCTACCAATGATTTCATTTCTGCTTTGGTCAACTCCTTTGCCATACCATCTTGAAAATGTAGCATTCTATCTGGTACCATCCAATATTGTTGATCATGCGAAACCGCTAGTATTGTCTTATTTCTTCTCTTTAATGCTGGCAAGAGTTCATAGTAAAATTTATCTCGAAATGTTGGGTCTAAGTCTGCAGCAACTTCATCGAAGATAAAAATCTCTTTATCCTCAACGATGGCTGTGGTTAATGCTACTCGCTTTTTTTGCCCACTTGATAATCGAATACTGGTGAATGTATCATTTTTAAAAGAAACCTTTTCTGGTGGTAAATCCATTATTTCTAAAACCGAATTGACTATCTCTTCATCTACCTTTCCCTTAACACCATAAAGCTTATCTAATAAATGATAATCACTAAATATAGTCGTAATGTTATTTCGATATTGCTGATAATTGTGCAGATTGACCATTGTTCCTCTACCTTGTTCCACTTTATCCATTTCAATATGTCCTCTAGTGGGTTGGTACAATCCTGTAAATAACTTCAAGAAAGTAGATTTACCAGAACCATTTCCACCTGTTATAAAGATGAGTTCTCCTTTTTTAATTGTCAAATCAATAGGGCCCACTTGAAAACTAGGGCCTATTCTAGTTGGTGGATATTGAAATGTCATTTGAGAAAGAACAATATTTTGCTCAAATGGTAAAGATAAATACGCTTCGGGTGCGTTAGGATTAAGGCGTGTACTTCCTAACTTGGATAATTCTTCTTCCAATTCTGCCTCTAATACCATAATATTTTTTGCTGAGTTATTGGCATTTGCAAGACTAGGTATAGCAAATAGGATTTCATTCAACGGGCCAATGATAAATAGAACGGACGCCACTACTTTTATTAAAACCTGAGAGTGTTCTGCATGAAGTTTTGGTAATACAAATAAAATAACGCCTAATAAAACGTAAAAGAAAATCTCTGTGAATAAGAGTCTAACATTATAGTGTTTTACTGTTTTAAGTCGCTGTTGTCTTACATCATTGATAACGTCAATATAATTATTAAAGACCTTTTCGTTTTTTAATCGGTTAATCTTAATTTCTTTAAAGCCAGCAAGTATGTAACTTAACTTATCAAAAAATTGTGTCTCTTTGATTGACACCTCTTGCCACATTTTACCAAAGGTAGTAGATAAGCCAATAAAGTAAATTGCACCAAATCCCAAACCTGCTGCAATTAAGAAAAAAGACCATGTTGATATAGATAAAATATATAGCAATGTAAACGTAACTACAACGATATGTTGAGAACCATGAATCATCAGCGTAGAAGTGCTGGAAATAATACCTGCATCTTGACTAATACGAGCATAAATAGTAGCCGTACCTTTCTTCTCTAGCGTTACGAGTTCTGTATGTCTTATTTTATTGGCTAAGCGATAACGCAGTTTATTCACGATGGTCTCAACGAGTTCTGCAGATTGATCTAATACATATCTTTTAGTGGTGAATACAATTCCTAAACACAATACATATAAAATAGATAATTCCCAATTCCACTCATTGTTTGCCACAGTTTCAGCAGCGGTATTGATAATACCGATTAATCCTGCACTAGCAATACCCGTTAAGGCACTATACCCAATTAATCTATAGGAAGTTTCTGGAAGTTCACGTTTCAATAATGTAACAAGTTCCATTTTTCTTCAATTAGTTGATTATGTTGTGAATTGTGGCTATAATAAATTTTATAAACTACGTTTTTTTTAGGATTTTCATCTTAAAAAGTTACTCTATATCGGAGTATTAGCTGTTGGGTAAAACTCACCTTTTTCCCCAGTTCCCAATCGGTGAATGGAATGCTACTATCTGATATTAAGACATCTGTATCGTAATCATAGAAAAGATTTAACTTTAAAGCAATCTGTATTTTTTTAAATATCGTTGCACCAATATCTGCATTCCAGTTCACATCTACTCGTTCAGGATCATTTAAATAATTTGAATACAGGGTTATGTTGGTACGAAGCGTTAACTTATTATTGGCATAAGCATCATTATAACCAAATAATAAGAAAGACCCCAATTGATTATCTACATTTTCAAAGGAAACGACCGCTCCATTTACACGCTCCACAGGGTTTCCATGTACGCCCAATGCTGCAATAGCATCATCAAACACCATAATGCTCTGATAGGAAATTGGCGAGTAACTAAACTGGATTTTCTTATCTTTTGAAAAATAGGAAATAGCCGGTGCAACTTGTAACCGTGCTGGTGAAAAGAGTTTAGAGATAATTGTTCCACTATTATCTGTTGTATTATCTACTAATAAATTACCTTCATACGTTGGTGTGCCTTGACTGAGGAAGAATATATAACCTCCATAATAAAACGTACCATTTGGTTTGAAGGGAACACCTAAGGTAGAATTATACGTAAGTAGATCTAAACTTTTAGTCCATGGAATAGAGCCACCTCCAGGTAGTGTACCCGAGCCGATTCGCTGTACTCCAAATTGCCAATTGATATTGTTTGTCCAATATATTTTTTCAGAATCATACGAAAAATTAAACCCTATATCCCCTCCGAAATTGAGCATATCCACACCATTTCCTATTCGTGGATTTATCATCGCTAATTGCATGATATTAAGCCCATGAGAAAATTCGTACTGCCAATAAGTAGTGTCTTTTGGTGTAGTTGCTTTTTCTTGGGCAATTACATTTGCTGAAAGTAAAAGTGATATGCTAAATAATAGGATGATAGTAATGTTTGATCTCATTGATACTGAATTTTGCTTATAGTTGTATTTTGCTTATATTTTGTGTCTCAATATCATGACCTTTCCAAAACAGTAGTTGTCCATTTGTACATCTGACTTTCCTATATGTATAGGTAAATTAGCAATAATGTTTTAAATTTTGATTTACAGATCCCTATGTATTTATAATTAACCTAATGTACTAAAAATGGACTTATTTCTTTTTTATATAACAAAACTTCAAAATAACAAAACGGCTCAAATA
>CAYLSF010000824.1:0-3966 GCA_964385675.1 uncultured Saprospiraceae bacterium | reverse complement strand
TGAAATCATCCTTTGCTCAAAATTGATTAAAATTTTTAGTATTTTACTAATTGGTGCATTATGTTTTGGTGGTGTTTCTACCTTAAATGCCAATACAAATTCTACTGTTTTAATGGCACAATCCTCTAATGCTCTTAACGACTTAAATGTCGCTATCTCATTTTCATTAGCAAAAGGTGGTGTAACAATCGATGATATTTTGATTGATCTTCAAGGGCAAGGATTTAGTGTGACGCAAGGAGCAGCACAGGGTAATACTTCTGTAATTAACTTTGATGGTACAAAGAGTGAATTAGTCTATGTGTTAAACTACATAGCAGGTAAAGGATGTACGATTACTGGAATTAAGGTCAAAAAATAGAATTTTATACTTTATTATTGGAAAATTGGAAAAAGGGGTAGCAATTAATTGTTACCCCTTTTGTATTTTTAACCCTATCTATATAAAGGCTGCTTTAGCTGCCTAAATCAATTTTTTTAAGTAACTATTCTACTACAACATCATTAACAAAAGACTTAATCTTATCACACTATCATAACAAAATAGTGATGAAGGGTTAGCCGTTTCTTGTACAATAAAAATTAGCCGTAGTAATTTAGTTGCATCAATTGTTCTAAACCAATGAGAAATCAAACGATACTCAGTGTATGTTGCCTATTACTATGCTTACCTACTCTTTTCGCTCAAAAGGACAAGAAGAAATGGGATGTTTCTAATCCACCAGGAGAATATAAAGAGGTTACTGTAGAAACCGACGAAGGAACATGGATGAACTTAGATGTGAGTCCTGACGGTCAGACCATTGCCTTTGATATGATGGGCGATATTTATACCTTGCCGATTTCGGGAGGTGATGCCACAATCATTCGAGAAGGTTTACCGTATGAAGTACAACCTCGATTTAGTCCTAATGGAAAAACAATTATCTTCACGAGTGATGCAGGTGGAGGCGATAATGTTTGGACTATGAACACTGATGGTTCAGATGCCAAACAAATTACCAAAGAATCTTTTCGATTATTAAATAATCCTATTTGGACACCTGATGGCGAATATTTTGTGGCTCGTAAGCACTTCACTTCTGGACGTTCATTAGGGGCAGGTGAAATGTGGTTATACCACAAAACAGGTGGCTCAGGTATGCAACTCACCAAACGTAAAAATGACCAACAGGATGTAAACGAACCTTGTTTTTCGCCTGATGGACGCTATTTATATTATAGCGAAGATGTTTATCCAGGTGGTTATTTCCAGTATAATAAAGACCCGAATAGTCAGATTTTTGTGATTAAAAGATTGGATAGAGAGACAGGGAAAACAAAGACCATCATTAGTGGCCCCGGCGGTGCCGTTCGTCCACAAGTTTCACCTAATGGAAAGCTATTAGCTTTTGTGCGTCGTGTGCGTACGCAATCTGTCCTATTTTTACATGATTTAGAAACAGGTGAAGAGTGGCCAATTTTTGATGGATTAAGCAAAGACCAGCAAGAGGCTTGGACGATTTTTGGAATTTATACGGGCTATAATTGGACACCCGATAATAAGCACATCATAATTTGGGGAAAAGGGAAACTCTGGAAAGTAGCAGCAGCCGATGGAAAAGCGACTGAAATTCCATTTAAAGCGAAAGCCAAACATCGCATTTATGATGCGATTCGCTTTAAACAAGAATTGAATCCCGATAAAATGACGGTAAAAGTCATTCGTCAAGCCGTGACTTCACCCGATGAAAAATATATCGTTTTTAATGCGGTCGGCTATTTATGGAAAAAAGAATTACCAAACGGAAAACCACAGCGATTAATAGAGGACGATGCGTATTTACAATTTGAGCCGAGCTTTTCGCCTGACGGTCAAAAATTGGTCTATGTTACTTGGGATGATGAGGATTTAGGGGCGATTTATCAAATTGATTTAAATCAGAAAAAGCCAACACCACAAAAACTCACGCCACGAAAAGGCTTGTATCGTACGCCAAGTTTCTCCCCCGATGGAAAATATATCGTTTACCGCAAAGATGGCGGAAACCGTCATCAGGGATTTGCACACCATAAAAATACGGGGATTTATGTGATGCCGAATACAGGTGGAGAAGGGGCATTGGTGACTGAAGGTGGTTCAAATCCTAGCTTTTCCAAAGATGGTAAACGCATCTTTTTCAAGACAGGTGGTTATCTTTTTGGAAACAATACCAAATCTTTCAAAAGTATCAAAATCAATGGTTCGGGTGAAAAAACGCATTTTACCACCAAATACGGGCAAGAGTTTGCACCGAGTCCCGACAATGAATGGATAGCGTGGTCGGAACTCTACAAAGTTTATATCGCACCGATACCGAAAACGGGTAAGTCCATTGCGTTATCTTCTAAGACTAAAGCCGTTCCTGTAACGCAAGTTGCCAAAGATGCAGGGATTAACCTACATTGGTCAGCTGATTCTAAAAAACTACATTGGACATTGGGGGATGAATATTTTACCACTGAACTCCGTGAGCGTTTTCTTTTCGTAGAGAATGCCGTCGATAGCATTCCGCCAATGGATACTTCTGGGCTAAAAATCAACTTGGTCTTGGATATGGACAAACCCGAAGGTGTAGTCGTATTCAAAGGGGCAAGAATTATTACGATGAATGGCGATGAGGTCATTGAAGATGGAACAGTCATCGTAGAAGGCAATAAAATTAAAGCGGTAGGCCCAACGGCAGTCGTTAATATTCCTAAAAAAGCTAAAATCATAGATGTATCAGGTAAGACAATTATGCCAGGGATTATTGATGTACATGCACATGTCGGTAATTTCCGCTATGGTCTGAATCCACAAAAACAGTGGGAATATTACGCCAACCTTGCCTACGGTGTCACGACAGCACACGACCCTTCTTCTAATTCAGAAATGATTTTTTCACAGGCTGAAATGATTAAGGCGGGTAATATGGTAGGGCCTCGTATTTTTTCTACGGGCGTGATTCTCTATGGTGCAGATGGTGATTTTAAGGCGGTGATTAATAACCTAGAAGATGCTAAATCTGCCCTTCGCCGTACCAAAGCCTACGGTGCTTTTTCTGTAAAATCCTACAATCAACCGAGAAGAGAACAGCGTCAACAAGTGCTAGAAGCGGCTCGTCAGTTGGAAATGATGGTGGTGCCAGAAGGCGGCTCATTTTTCTATCACAATATGTCGATGGTGCTAGATGGTCACACGGGCGTTGAGCATAATATTCCTGTGGCTCCGGCGTATGATGATGTGGTAAAAGTATGGTCGGCTAGTCAAACGGGTTATACGCCGACTTTGATTGTAAATTATGGTAGCGTCAACGGAGAATATTATTGGTATCAAAATACCAAAGTTTGGGAAAAGGAACGCTTATTAAACTTTACCCCTCGTGCAATTGTGGATTCTCGTTCTCGTCACCGCACGATGTTACCTGATGACGAATATCAAAATGGTCATATCCTCACTTCTCAAACCTGTAAAAAACTAGCCGATGCAGGCGTAAAAGTCAACTTAGGGGCTCACGGTCAGCTACAAGGTTTAGGCGCGCATTGGGAATTATGGATGTTGCAACAAGGGGGTATTTCTAACCATCAAGCCTTGCGTTCTGCTACGCTGAATGGCGCACATTACTTAGGACTTGACCATCAAATCGGCTCGCTTGAAGTGGGTAAGTTGGCAGATTTAATTGTCTTGGATAAAAATCCACTCGACAATATCCAAAATACAGAATCGGTTCGCTATACGATGGTAAATGGTCGCCTCTATAATGCGGCTACCTTAAATGAAATTGGTAACTACGATAAAAAACGCAGTAAATTCTATTGGGAAATGAATAAATCAAGTAATAGCTTTGAATGGCATGAACGGACGGGGTCTTTTATGGTGCCGGGGTGTTCTTGTCAGTAGGGGCTTATCAAAAATAAATTTTTATTTTAAGAGAGGGATGAATTTAATTATTCTATCCCTCTTTT
>CAYLSF010000823.1:0-3968 GCA_964385675.1 uncultured Saprospiraceae bacterium | reverse complement strand
ATTGTAAAATATAAAGCAAGTTAAGTATAATATAATAAATAATCAAATCTGTATTTATTTGACAATAAAGCTGCTAAAACAAAAACATTTTCTTATTAAAATTCTATTTAATATCAATGATAATTCCTTGATTTTTAATTTTTTAACGTCAATTTTGTGACAGTTGAGTTATCTGTTGTCTGTTGTCAGTTATCTGTTGTCAGTTATCTGTTGTCAATTCTTAATTCTTAATTCTTAATTTAATATCGTTCATACATTTAAAGTGATCTTTAGGACATTGTTTATATCCAATTTTGGAGCAAGGACGACAGGATAGATTGGAAACTTGAATAGAAGTATTGTTAGCAACACCTTTTGGATAATAAGGATACATCCCAAATTCAGGGATTGTATTCCCCCAAATAGAAATAATTTCTTTTTGAAATGCTGCTGCAATATGCATCATGCCTGTATCGTGTGTAATTACTTTTTGAGCTTGTTGAACAATAGAGGCAGATTGATGTAAATTAAGATGACCGCATTGATTGATTACGTGATTTCCAGCTTGAGTCGCAATATGTTGCCCTTCCTCTTGTTCACTAGGGCCTCCTAATAGAATAATTGGTTGGTTTATGGTTTTACAAATTTCAATGATTTTAGCCGTTGGTAATCGTTTAGTTGCATGTGCAGCCCCTATTGCAAAGGCGATATACTCGGTTTGATTTAAATCTATGGTTTGATTTTGATGAGTTATCGTCTGCACTTCATCTTTTGATGGAATAAAATACTCCAACCCTTTTCCATCGTTTTGAACCCCTAGGGTTTCTACTGTTTTTAAATATCGATCCACAATATGAATATCGGGCAGCCAGTTGACTTTAAAATTAACCATCATCCATTTTTGAAGATTAATTTTATCAAATGTAAAAGCGGTGACGCCTAAATTAAGTTTGACTTGAAGGGTTCTTAAATTACTATGCAAATCAATAATGTAATCAAATTTTTCTTGCTTGAGTTGAGGTAAGACCTCGGAGACTTTTTTGTCAATACTCCAAACTTTATCTACATGAGGATTTGGGATTAAAATGGTTTGATAAGCTTTTTTGGTTAAATAGTGCAATTCTACATTCCGTTGTGTTTTTAGACACCGAATAACGGGTGTTGTTAACACAATATCTCCTATGGAGCTAAATCGTACTATTAATATTTTGAGCTTTTTGATATTCGACAATCGACAATCGACAATCGGCAATCGACTACTTGGATAAACGGTGGACGGTAAATAGCCTGCCCCGTACTTGATACGGGGGTGAACGGTTTTTATATACTCGACAGCCGCTTATTTAAAATAAGACCGATGGTCAATTATCATTTTTGATAAAAAAGATTAACCCTGCAAATGTAACGAGATATTCTTATTTGGACAATAATATGTTTTTTAAGGTTTGAATCTCTTCTTCTCCAATTTCTAAGGCGACCTTTAAATAATTTTGTATTGTTTCATATTCTTCTTCAATAGCATCAAAAGCCCCTTGCAGATATGCTTCCTTAGCTAAAAATAAAGCTGCTAAAGTCGGTTTATTGAGTTCAAATTCTTTCATAGCCGCTTCAATTTCTTCGTGTCCGAAATTGAGCATATATCGATTGGTTAGTAGATAATCTTGAATTATCGTCTCCTTGTCGATACCTAAAGCAGTCAATAACAAAACGGTAGCAAATCCCGTCCTATCTTTTCCTGCCGTACAATGGTATAACAAAGGATAGTTCGTTTCATCCAATAAGACTTTAAAAAAGGCTTTAAATTGTGCGGAACTTTGAAGTACATAACTTCTATTCGCATAGTATAAATATCCTTTTTCGGCATCTTTATATGCCATTACTTTCTTTAACCAATTGGGTTTATCTAATCGCCCCTCTCCTATGGCCAGTGAAATTTGATTAATATTTTCAAGGTTATACCATTTATCGGGTGCAGCACGTTGTTCAGCAGTCGTTCTAAAATCACAGATCGTTTGGATATTTAAAGGTTGGAGTTGATTCAAATCTGTTGACTCAATTTTTGATAATTTACCCGCTCGAAAAATCTTACGCCATTCTATAGTAAAGCCATCTTTAGTTGGATACCCTCCTAAATCTCGAATATTATGCCCACCCTTTATATCAATATGCCGTTTCATCCTTATTTATCTAAATGAATATTTTGCTCATTTATTTTTCTTAATAATCGTATAATTTCGTCTTTTGCCTGCAATAACTCTTCTTGAAGCTTTCGTACCTCTACTTCAAGTTCCTTTATTCTTTCAGTATGCTTTGGACTTTCATAAGGAATTTGAGGCTCGCTTATTGAAGATATTGATGAGGCATGAGGACTATCCGCATCAAATATTGGCTTTGTACCATAGCGTAAAAAATTGATTGAAATTTTGTACAATGCTACTAATTTAATTTCTAAGGTTCTACTTATATTTCTCCGTCCCCTTTCTACATCAGATAATGAACCAGGTTTAACTTCTAAATCCTTTGCCATATCCTTTTGGCTCAATCTCAATTTCTTACGAATTATTTTTAGCCTCTTCCCTTGATCTGTATAGGGATAGTTAGATTCTTTCATAAATCACACAGAATATACCCTGCTCAACATAAAACAGCACAAAAACTATTTATAGTTAGCAAATTGACTTATATTAGCTTATGTTTTAACAACTACATGCAATTTATAAAAAAATAATGCAATTAACGAATAGTCATTTAAAAGAGCGAGGCATTTAATGATTTAACTTAACTAGTTGTTAATCAATTTGAAACACTAATTCAATATTAAAATTATTGAAGGGGGATTCTAATAGAAAACGTCTAATTTTTCATTGTGAGATTTTTAGATTTAGTAACTAATATAATTGATAACCTGAGTTTTCTTAAAATATCGAGTACTCTATTCTAGGGCACAGCAGATTCAGCATAGCTTATAAGCTAAAAGCTGAATAATTAGCATGTGTTTTAACAACTATTATTTTGCCTTATCATCTGATAAGGCAATTTTATTAACAAAAGGGCAAATAGACATTATTTAATCAGCATTTGACTTTTTTTTGATGAAAAAATAGTCATTTTAAATAAAAAGTATTACTTTTGCCTTATAATATATTACTTATACAAAGAGCGTAAATTAAAATATGATAGAACTGTGTTAAATATACGTTTATTAAAGTAACTTTTATTTTGGGCATTCTGCCCTTGGGGTTATAACTTAGAAGCTCTCCGTTGAGGGCTTCTTTTTTTATTGAAGGCATTTTTAAATAATTTCTAAAAAAGAAAGGGAAGCATCGTTAAACGCTCCCCTTCATTGATTTAAAGTACCAAGTAGTTTACTCTTCAGTTTCTTCAAATATTTCAAATACCAAATCCGTACGAGAAGCCGTCAATATCTTGTTATTAAACGCTACGCCTGATTTGTATATATTTGAAAAATTAGTTTTGTACACAATCGTTCCCGAAATAGAAAAGACATATCGTTCACCCTTTGTTACGGCAAAGGGTTGTGCTAAGATAATATCATTCCATCCTGCATCTAAATTAATTTCATTGGTCTCGGTGTAAAGGGCATTACTTAATGAACCATCATTGGTTGCTGTATTGGCATCAAAAAAGTGAAGGTTTCTACCCTCGGCTGATTTTGCTACTAACACTCTAATTGAAGTAATGTAACCATTCATTGTTGCAGTAAAAGATTGCCCTCCATTCACTAGGGCAGTAGTTCCTTGAATCTCTCGTTGTGATATCGTCTGTGCTTGACAAATTGACGATTGATGAATAATTGTGAGGAAAATTAGAACCCAACCATACTTTAAAAGTTGATGGTAAAGTTGCTGCTTCATAATACTAACAAGTGCTGTTTTAGATAAAATAATATGCTAAAACTAAAAACTTATTACGAATAATCCTAATGTATAATAATTTATTAATTAAATAATCTAGCCCTTTTCCTACAA
>CAYLSF010000822.1:0-3968 GCA_964385675.1 uncultured Saprospiraceae bacterium | reverse complement strand
TGGTGGTTTGACTGGTATTTTCTTAGGAAACTCTGCTATTGATATTGTGATGCATGACAACTATTTTGTTGTAGCTCACTTCCACATTGTAATGGGGGTAGCGGCATTCTTTGGAATGTATGCTGGTATCTATCACTGGTTCCCAAGAATGTATGGTCGTTTTATGAATGAAACTTTAGGTAAGATTCACTTCTGGGGAACATTAATTGGTGCTTATGCTATTTTCTGGCCAATGCACTATTTAGGAATGGCAGGTGTACCTCGTCGTTACTATTCTTTCTCTACATTCGAGCAATTTAGTCAGTTCGATGATATGAATAAATTTATTACAATTGCTGCAATTGTAGTATTCTTTATCCAAATCTTATTTGTTATCAATTTCTTCTATAGCATTTTCAAAGGTAAGAAACAAACAACTCTAAATCCTTGGGGTGCAACTACATTAGAGTGGACAGCACCTGTGAATGCAGGACACGGTAACTGGCCTGGAGCAATTCCTACAGTTCACCGTTGGGCTTACGACTATGGTAAAGATGGTGTCGAGTTTATACCTCAAACTCAGCCGCTTGCCGAAGGAGAAAAGGATGCTGGTGAACATTAATAAGTATTGAAATAGGTAATTGGTAGTTGTCCTTAGGCAACTACCAATTTTAGTAATAAATTCAACTAAAGGTAATTTCTAAACTAGATATTGTTTTGTCAACAACAAGAGCAATAAAGCAAGAAAGTAAGCTAACAGATTATAAAATGTTAGTTAAAGCAAGGTTAACCTCTATGGTTGTCTTCTCGGCCGGTATAGGTTATGTTCTTGGAGCGGGCTATAACTTTAGTTGGGTAGGTTTAGCTGTTCTATGTTTAGGGGGATTCTTGATAACAGGAGCTTCTAATGCTTTAAATCAAGTATTAGAGAAGGATTATGATAGTATCATGAAGCGTACTGCAAATCGACCTTTAGCAACAGGTCGGATGAGCGTTTCGGAAGCTGTGATGGCTGCAGGATT
The DNA here is from genome assembly GCA_964385675.1 of uncultured Saprospiraceae bacterium. Lineage (GTDB taxonomy): Bacteria > Bacteroidota > Bacteroidia > Chitinophagales > Saprospiraceae > CAYLSF01. Next base: position 2,967 of record CAYLSF010000822.1, on the reverse strand, counting down.
TATGAGTTTAATAGGTATAACATTATTAGCCTTATTTAATCCTTTGACAGCTTTAATTGGTACAGTTTCAATGATAATATATGCTTTTATTTATACTCCTGTGAAAAGGGTTTCACCAATAGCGGTTTTGATTGGTGCAATACCTGGTGCATTACCGCCAATGATAGGATGGGTAGCTGCTACGGGTAATTTAGGTATAGAAGCACTGGCGTTATTTGGAATACAGTTTTTATGGCAGTTTCCTCACTTCTGGGCGATTGCTTGGGTTGGAAACGAAGATTATACAAAAGCAGGATACAAGTTGTTACCTTCAAAGGGAGGGAAAGATAAACAGACTGCATTACAATGCTTGATTTACACTCTATTTATGTTACCAATGGGCGTAAGCTTATTTTGGTTAGGCGTAACAGGATGGATTTCAGCAGTAATTGTAACGGGTGCAGGATTGATGTTCACTTACTATGCGTGGAAATTGTACAAAGAGTGTACAGACAAAGCAGCATTACACTTAATGTTTAGTTCATTTGTTTATTTGCCGGTGACATTGATTGCCTTAATGATGGACTTGATGTAAACAATTCCGAATAAGATTTATATTAAAAAACTTGCCTAACGGAAGTCAGGTTGAACATTCAAAAATAAAATAATGGCAACTGTGGGATTGAATGGAAAAAGGAGTGGTAGAATACATCCTCAAAAGTTTGCACTTTGGGTAGCTTGTGCGAGTATCGTTATGATGTTTGCTGCAATGACGAGTGCTTATATTGTTCGTCAATCTGGAGGAAACTGGTTAGAGTTTAGAATGCCAGATGTGTTCTTTTATAATACTGTAGTGATATTATTAAGTAGCATGACTTTGCATGGTGCTTGGATTGCTTTTAAAAAAATGAAGACTAAATTGTATCAGGGATTGCTTTTTGCATCCTTTATTTTAGGTTTGGGATTCATCTTATTACAATACGAAGGATGGATGCAGTTAGTGGATACAGGGATTGAGTTGACTACAAATCCTTCTAGTTCTTTTTTATATGTTATTTCTGGTTTGCATGCAGCTCACGTATTAGGTGGAGTAGTGGCAATTTTGATAGCATTTTTGGTTTCTATAAGGGATAAGCATGAAGTAACTCCTGTTAGAAAACTAAGACTTGAAATGACAGCACATTACTGGCATTTCGTCGATGCACTTTGGTTATATTTATATGTATTTTTATTAGTGCAGCAATAATTTGAAATTATAGAACTTGCAAAAGATTAAGCTTGTATGATTTGGTGAAAATGAATATAGAGTACAGGGTTTAGACTTAAAAATTCACCAATTAAAATTCAAAAATCACATAATTATACGGTACTTTTGCGGTCTCAAAATAATAGTACAACATTTATTAGTAGATTTTAAAAATCTAAATTCAACTTTATAAAATGGCAACAGATACTACTGTTCTAGAACATCAAACAAAGCAAGGTGGTGATTGGGATGGAGGAAAATCCCCTTTCAAGACATCTTATGGAAAGATAATGATGTGGTATTTCCTTTTATCGGATGCCTTCACATTTGCGGGATTTTTGATTGCCTATGGTGCATTACGTTTTAGTATGCCTACTTGGCCGCTTCCTGATTTTGTATTTTCTACTGCTCCTGGACTTGAAAATGCTCCTTTGATTTTCGTAACTATCATGACTTTCGTCTTAATTGTTAGTTCAGTTACAATGGTACGTGCGGTACAAGAAGGGCATCGAGAGAATAAGCAAGGTGTTTTAGTTTGGATGGTTCTGACTATTATTGGTGGTGCGGCTTTCTTAGGTTGTCAGGCTTGGGAATGGAATAAGTTGATTGCTGGAGAAGGAATGACTATTTTCACTAATCCTTTCTCAAATCATTTAGAGGGCGGAACGTATTTAAGTGCTGATGAATTAAAGTCGGCTGGTTTTGCTGAAGTTGCAAAAGATGATGAAACGTATTATTTACCTGCTGGTACTCAAGATATAGAAGAGAATCGTTATTATGAAAAGAGAGATCATCATGGTGATAGACCAGAAGATGTTAAGATAGAAGCAGGTGATCCTTATTTGATTACTTACAGTCATGATTCACATACTTATCAGTATGGTGCGATAAAGACAGACGGTGGTGAGATTATCAGAGAGTCTTTTGGTCCTCGTGCATTTGGTGCTTTATTTTTCTCTATTACTGGATTCCACGGATTTCACGTATTTTCTGGGGTTGCATTCTTGATTATTATTGCTATTAATGTAGCTAGTGGATTATATGTAGAACGTAAGAATGGATATGAGATGGTAGAGAAGATGGGATTATATTGGCACTTTGTCGATTTAGTTTGGGTATTCGTATTCTTAGTATTTTACCTACTGTAATCACTCAGAAACTGTTCAAAAATTAAATTAGAAAACTTTTAAATTATAATATAAAATGGCTGGTGTAAGTTACGAAGAAGGTAAAAAGCAGGCATATAGAGGTTTTGTTTTGTTGGGGATTGTAACTATCGTTGAGGTAATTATCGCTTTATTTGGTAATGGACATATCATAGAAGGTTTTACTTTACCAAAGTATATCATGTACCCTATTATGATTGCATTGAGTTTGTATAAAGCTTATTTCATTGTAAATGAATTCATGCACATGCGTTATGAGGCTAAGGGATTAGCAATGACCGTAGTTTTACCTACACTATTGTTGGTGTGGGCAGTTATTGCGTTTTTGCATGAAGGAAATGCTTGGAATGAAAAGAGAGAGAAGGTGAATAAGCGAAACGCAATTGATAAAAACGACCAAACAGGCTATCATTTTGTTGAACCGAATGAAGCGGAAGAAATAAGATTTGTTATCTAAAGTGTAAAAAAAGGCGAGTATAACACTCGCCTTTTTTTATAGATAATCGTCAACAAACCCCATTATATATTGTTAAACTCGTATCTAGTCTAATAAACCTATTATATATTTATTTTTTA
>CAYLSF010000821.1:0-3976 GCA_964385675.1 uncultured Saprospiraceae bacterium | reverse complement strand
TTATTAAGTAACTATTATGTATATCTTTTTTGAAAAAATTTTATTTTCGATGTATTGTAAATAACAAAACGGAAAGCCATCGAAATGACTTTCCGTTTTTATAATATAAGACTACTAGTAGCTATCCCGATAGCCCTGCCGACAGGCAAGTATTGGAAAACTAAGTAGCCAATTCTTTACTTGTTAGTATGACCACAAATCATGCTCAAAGTTGAAAATTTCATTTCTAATCTTTTCAGATTCTAGCAAAATATCAACCCCTGTCATGTAATCTTGAATACGACGGTCATATACATTTGACTCTTTATAGATATAACTAGAAAAATAACGCATTTCAAAAATATCTTCCCAACTCATGCGGGTAGCATCATTAAAAGGATTGAATGCAGAATGTCTAGCCAATTCTTGTCTTAACTCAGGAAAATATGCCCAAAACATTGGTTGCTCATATTTGAAGTTATCTTGATCATCATAAACCTCTCTTAAAGGAGCAATCCCTAAAATACGCACTTGCATGGTAGAAGTCTCTTCGTCAAAGAACCAATCTTCTTTGATTCTAAAACGCTTAATATCTTCCCAGTTTAATTCATTTCTAACAATCTTCATTGTTTCTGCAAATGTTTCAGGGTCGAATGTAATGATAGTATCTACTGACGCACCGATAGAGGCTGCTTCTTCTACTGTCAATTCAGTCGAAAATTTATCATCAATTGTACTATATAATTTAATTTTTTCCTCCTTAGCTGCATTCAAAATGATATTGATAAATGGAGCTTCAGGATATACAAAAGGTTTGTTCATTTTTTCACGAACGTCGATTACTCTCCAAATACGCTTTTGCCAAAATACATCAGCTTCACGAATGTGGTCATGTTGCAATACACGTTTTTCTTTGATGATGGTTGGCTCGTAAACGCCATCTAATACCTTTTCGGTTGGTTCGCTTGATTCCGTCTTTGTATTTTCTGGAATGGGTTGAGCATCAACAGATATTGCAAATAATACACCCATCAAACAGACACAAAGGATTTTAAGATAGACCTTCATTCTTGTAATGATTTTATAATTTGAATGATACTAATATAAATCGGTTTAATTGTAGTCATAACTTATAAATAACTTCAATCTTATTTACTAAGGTTGAAGTTACTGCAAAAAATTAAATTATTGCTACTTCATTAAAACTGTCGAGTTATAAACTTTCTTTTAATTGTGTTTATTGTGTTTTTACTAGAGAAAATCGCTGTAAAATGATAAACCTTACAGGTTTAAAAAACCTGTAAGGTTTATAAAATGGTGAGAACTTTCGTCCTCACCATTCTTTATCATTTTATCAAAGGTACGAGTATTAGCGAATCTTGAATACCAAAGAGTTAATCTTACGACCTGCTTTATCACCAGGGCAGAATGCTTTGATATTATCGAAGTAGTAAGTATCACCTGGCTTAGCCATATTCATCAGTTGCTGTGCTTGACCACCGAATCTAGCACCTCTGTTTACAGCATCTACAGGGTCTTTACGCTTAGCTACACGGGTCATAGAGAAACCTTGAATCTTACATTTTGCATCAAAATCAAAATCATCTAACCATGCACCGATACCGCCTTGTGCTTTGAATGTACCTGAAGGTAAAGCACCGCTATTTTGATTACCCAAACGTGCTATCGGGTCAGGAATACGTTTTACACGATACTTAAAGACTTTTCGCAAATCTCCACCTGTTACAGTTAAAGAAGCTTCATTAGTAGGTCTAGTAGCTGTTACAATATATTTACCATTTCCTCCTGATAAAGATATTCCACCACCACTACCACTAACTCTTACTTTATTACTAGAAACTCCTGCTACAGATACTTGAATCGGATTTTTGACTCCAATGTAAAATACATTCATTTTATCCAACTGAACAGAAGCAGAACTTTCTCCTACTTCGTATTCAAAAGTCTTCTTATAAGTATCTGTTTTGCCTGTTACAGGGTTTTTAACAGAAATACTTACATTATACTTTTTAGAACCTACTGTACTTCCTGTTGCAGAGTACTTAGCTTGACCATCTTTTACGGATAAACGACGACCATCTACACTAATAGAGATATTTCCTGCAGTTTTACTATATGCACTCAAAAATACATCTGCTTCGTATTTCTCCCCTTTTAGGATATATCCTTTATTAGCAGAAATTACAGGCTGGAAAGCATCAAATTTTATTTCCTTCACCCCTGTCTGACCAAATAAATAATTCAAAATTGCCGTTTCAGAAGTCTTAGCATCATTTTGAAACTTACGAAAAATAGGCATACAAGCCGCTGCGGGTAATTGATTGAAAGTAAAAAACGCCCAATCCGGTTTGTTATCTGGTCCCCAAGTTCCATCAGCATTTTGGCTAGTTGTATCAATGCTAAGCGGTAATTGAATATCTTTTCTATCTTCTTCAGGAATTAATGCTAACATGGCATTTTTGGTTTCCTTTAATTTATTGTACAATTCTGTACCTTTCCCCTGCTCTACAAGTAGGCGAGTTGTTACATCCTTATCCTTCTTGTTTTTAGGTTTATCAGGATCGGTTACACCTGTTTTTTTATCGGTATAAGGTCCGCCTGCTGCTACTATAATTGTATCTCTTACAGATTGGATATATTCTGTAAAATCTTTTGATAACTGACGAGCTTGCTTAGCTTTCTCGGCTAACGGCTTGAATTGAGAATAAGCTTGAGCTTGCTCATCAAGGGCTTTTTCTAAATTATCATTAGAAGTATCAACAATTTGATTTGATTTTTTAATCCCCTTATCTACTAAGAAGAAAGCGTTGATAATTTCCGCAGATACGTTCAAAGCCAACATTGCCGTCAGTACCAAGTACATTAAGTTAATCATCAGCTGTCGAGGATTCTTTGGAATTGACATGATGTTTAAATTTTTTTAATGTTAGGCAATCTACTAATTTTGAGTGATGAATAACTCGATTTTGAATATCATTCAATCTAAAATTAATAGTTTAATTTAATTCTTCATTTACGAACTTCTAATAAGTAACTAATTACCAAATAACCAGTCACTACCCCGATAGTTATCGGGACTATCTTCTACCAGGATTCATGGCAGATAAGATATTTCCGTAAACAGAGTTTAATGCAGTTAAATTCTTGTTTAAGTTAGCTAACTGCTGCTTGTACTGACGAGTATCTTCGATTGATTCAGTCAAGTTTTTAGTAGATTCAGCTAAAGAATTGTAGAACGTATTCATATTCTTCATCTGAGAGTTAGTCTTAGCTAAGTTTGTGTTTAATGCTCCTAACTGCTCTTTGTAAATACGAGTATCTTCCACTGAATCATTAATGTTTGCCATAGCTTCATTTAAGTTAGAGTAGAAGCTACCTAATTTGTTGATTTGGTCACTTGTACCAGAAAAATCAACTTCTTGTAATGCTTTAAGAGAAGAAAGGCTTCCAGACATTGTTTGAAGGTGCTCTAACATACCACCTAATTGACTTTCTACTTTTTCTCCATTTAATGCGGGTAATTGAGGTGTATTACCACCTCCGGCTTGAAGCGGTGTAACTGTTGCACCGTAAGAATCTAAACCTGGGTATAATTTTTCCCAGTAGTAATCTTTCTCAGGTCCTAATATACCCAACAGCAAGAAAATCCCTGCTTCCGTATAAAGACCAATTTGAAGCATTTCGTTTGCTCCTTCCCAACTTAAGATTTTGTACAATGCACCAATTAATACTACGGCTGCACCAACACCAATTGCTAAATTTTTGATGTACTTAAACGCTTTTGAATGTAAGAATCCCATCGTTACTTTTTTTGTAGATTAGATAAAATAAAATTGGAATTACCTAAGAGAACTTTTAAAAAAGGGTGATTACAACACTTGCCCTTTTGTAGGTTAATTTGTAATTACCTTGCTCGTTTACTTTGTACTGTACTCTTTTGTTACATTGTCATAATACAATTTTCAAAAAAAGTAAC
>CAYLSF010000820.1:0-3976 GCA_964385675.1 uncultured Saprospiraceae bacterium | reverse complement strand
TTATTATGAAGTTGTTTAAAAACTCTTTAATGAACGCTTAGCAACTCATTGAAAGCCAATACTTCATCTCTTTTTATTCCCGTAGCTTAGGCTACGAAAATAAAAAGAAGACTCGTCTTGACTATCAAGCAGTTACTAATCATTTCATCACGAATTATTAAACAACTTCTATGATAAATTTATATAATCAACTGATCATCTTTGCTTTTTTACAAAGTATCTTTCTCTTAGTCGTTTTTTTGATTTCGCCTAAATATCGCTCTCACATTAGTGGCTATATGGCGGTGTTGATATTTGCCTTATTTCTAGGATTAGGTGGAAAAATCTTATACAGTTTTGAAGTCTTTGGCAAAACTAGAAGGTTGATTTTAATTTCGGAGGTAGCAACGATTCTCTTTGGTTGTACGGCTTATTTATTTACAAAATCTAGTCTATTCAAATTACCGTTTGATAAAAATGATTTATACCATTATGTGCCTGCGGCGGGGTATTTACTCTTGTTGTTTACCTATTTTTTTATGCCGAAACCTGAAGGCGAAAGGGCTGCTAGAATGGCTAGTGGCGAAATTATAAGAGTGGTTTATCTTTTCCATGCTGCTACGTTTATCATTAATTTAACCTATTGGATTAAGAGCATACAAGTGTATCAAGCCTTTCAAAAATCTTTACAAGACGAAGTAAGTTATGCCGTCCGAACCCAATTTTTTAGGATTTTCTTAGGCTTAATTGGAGCGGGGTTATTGTTTTGGTTGATTGTGTTTTTAATATCCATAACTCAAAGCACGACTTTTGAGATAGAGTTTCGATTATTCATTTGGTTAACCTTAGGCTTCACTGTGTTGTTTTTAGCATTTTATGCTATGGTACACCCAGAGATTTTTCAATCGTTACCCCTTGTAACCACTAAAAAATATGCTCAGTCTAAACTAAACTTAAAGGATTTAGAACGCCTTAAACAAGAGTTGGAGCAATTGATGGAAACCAAAAAGCCTTATCTCAATAATAAACTCCTAAAATCAGAACTCTCAGAATTATTGGGCGTCAGCAATCCAGAAATGGCTCGATTATTAAATGAAAAAATCGGTATGAACTTCTTTGAATTTGTAAATTATTATCGCATCAAGGAATTTATTCAATTGGTAAAAAGCGAAAAAGGACAACAACTCACTTTCTTTGGATTAGCACAGGAAGCAGGCTTTAATTCTAAAACAACATTTAATAAATCATTTAAAAAGCTAATGGGCGTCTCACCTAGTCAATATTTCAAAAACGGTGGACGGAATTCCTGATAACTTTCGGGTTCGCCTTAACAATAAATAACGAATCAATAATTTCAAATACTAACTTATAAGTGAGCGTAGAGGTAGATGTATAGTCGTAAAATTGCTCTACAACTTATTTCTCGGCTACGTCATGTTTAATCTTTAGCAAAATACACCATATCATTTACGCTCACTTTTAAATCAAAACTAAATTAATCATGAAATATTTAATGACACTTACGATTGGTCTATTGACTGCCTTATTCCTACAAGCACAAGTTGTTGCACCAGCATTGAGTCCTCGTTCTACCATTTCGCAAAAGATAGGATTGAGCAAAATGGAAATTGATTATTCTCGTCCAAGCGTGAGGGGACGAAAGGTGATGGGAGAAAATGGGTTAATTCCGTATGGCGAATTATGGAGAACAGGAGCAAATGTGGTCACTAAATTAACTTTTGGAGATGCCATTCAAATTAATAATCAAGACTTAGCTAAAGGAAGTTATGCTGTATTATCAACATTAGAGGCAGAAACATGGACACTACATTTTTATCCGTATGAAAAGCAAAGTTGGAGTAAATTTAAAGCTAAAACGCCAATACTTTCTATTACCGCTGAAAGGCAAGTAACCGCTGCATTAGTTGAGACATTTTATATTGGGTATGAAAATATACAATTGGATAAGGCCAATTTGGTATTGAGTTGGGAAAATACGAGAATTGAAATTCCTGTAGTGGCATCTGCTAAAGAGAAAATGCTAAAGTCCATTCAAAAAACGATGGCAGGACCTTCAAACAATGATTATTTTCAAGCGGCTTTGTATTTACATGAAGCCAATATTAACCTAGAAGAAGCACTAGGATATATTCAAAAAGTGACACAATCTGAAAAAGCATTATTTTTTCAAGTATATAGAGAGGCTTTAATTCTTAGGGATTTAAATCGTAGGGAAGAAGCCCTTAAAGCTGCTAAACGCTCTAAAGTATTGGCCCAAAAAGCGAAAAATATGGATTTTGTGCGACTGAATGATAAATTGATTGAGGCACTACAGGAGTAATAATGCAAGTTTTGAATTAAGAGTATGTTTAAAAAAAATACAGTTCTTTGAAGAATCCCATTGAAAAGAGTCATCAGGTGAGTGGTTGCTTAAAATTAACACGCTATATGTCAAGATTTACCCGATTGCTAGAGACTCACCTGTTGACTTCCACTCTTTTTATCAATGAACCCAAAATATTAAAGCAACGATTCAAACCGCAAATTGGATGATTCAAAATAATTTCCTAGCACCTTAATTGGATATGTGCTTTCTTTGTGATAGATGAAATCAACTTTTTTAGTAAAAACTTTTCATATCATAGACACATTGTATAGAATGTAATTACTGATTTAAAAATAAAGAACAATGGATTCTCTTTCACAAGCCGTTTTAGGTGCTGCAGTAGGTGAAGCCGTAGTAGGGAAAAAATTAGGAAATAAAGCGGTACTTTGGGGGGCTTTGGGCGGTACAATTCCAGATTTGGATATTATCACAAGTCCTTTTTTAAGTGAAATACAAGCTTTAGCTTTTCATAGAGGAGTGTCTCACTCTATTGCGTTTGCTATCATAGGCGGGGCAGGTTTTGGTTGGTTAATCCATCGACTCTATAATTCCGCTTATTATCGGAATATATCATGGCTTTTCTTGTCCTTGTTTGTAAGTGCTATTCCGATTAGTATGGTTTATTTTCTATCGGGACTAGATGAGTATAAGTATTATTTTACGGCTGCTTCATTTTTACTGGCAGGACTAATTTATTACTTTTTGGACAAGAGAAATGCGGATAAGCCCCCACCAAAAATAGATAATCCAAGTCTAAGAGAATGGCAATGGATGTTCTTTTTAGCTTTCATTACTCATGCTTTGTTGGATTGTTTTACGATGTATGGCACGCAATTATTCCTACCCTTTTCAGATTATCGGGTTGCTTTTTCTACGATTTCAGTTGCCGATCCTTTTGGTTACACGCTTCCGTTTTTAATCTGTCTTTTGATGGCGATGCGTTTTGATAAGACGAGTTTGAGCCGACGCAGATGGGCATGGGCAGGTATTACCATTAGTTCTTTGTATTTGGTATTTACGGTATGGCATAAACAAAATGTGTATAAAGTATTTGAGGAGCAATTAGCTGCACAAAATATTTCGTATGATCGCTACACATTAGGCCCTTACATCTTTTCTAATTTCCTTTGGAGTATTACGGTCGAAAATGAGGATAAATTTTATCATGGCACTTATTCGGTATTTGATACGTCGCCAATTGAATTTCTAGCAATTGAAAAAAATCATGATCTAATTGATGCGAAACCCGATGACGAAACCATACAAACGTTACGATGGTTTTCCAATGATTTTTATAATATCATGGAAAGATCAGATGGAAAGATCCAATTAAATGACTTGCGGTATGGGACTTTTAAACAGCTAGGTGATATGAATGATTATATTTTCCGATTCCATTTGGAACAACAGCAGGATGGTACGTACGCCATGAGTGCCGCACGAGGTGGTCCGGAAGATGAGAGTATTGTTAGTTTATTGAGCGATTTATTTGAGCGGATTAGTGGGCGTTAGGCTGAAATAATCCTGTAGAAAAGAGTCAACAGGTGAGTTAAAGGTTGAAGTTAACCAACCTTTAATTCATCTGTTGATTACTCTTTATAAAATTCTTAA
>CAYLSF010000819.1:0-3977 GCA_964385675.1 uncultured Saprospiraceae bacterium | reverse complement strand
GTATAGTCTATCATATATAAAACCGTTGAAAATAAAGGATAAATGTTAAAAAGTCGTATAAAAGCTAGTCAAGTCACTAACCTTACGGATGCTCGGTATTTCTCTGCATGGGAGGTGGAATGGATCGGTTTTAATCTAGAAGAAGGTACCGTAAATTTTGTAGAGCCTAGTGCATTGAAAGAGATGCGAGGATGGTTGGAAGGGCCAAAGATTGTGGGAGAATTTACTCAAACTTCCTCTTCTGAAATTGAAGGTTGGGTTGAATTACTTCAACTCGATGCGATTCAACTCGGTCATTTTGCAACAATAGAAACCGCTAAAAATTTATCTCAATACCCTTTAATAAAGGAATTTGTGATAAAAACCGATACAGAAAAAGACAATTTAATGACACTTTTAGAGGAGTTTTCCCCTCATGTAGAGGTGTTTATACTCAATTTTAGCTTAGAGCGTAGGAATTGGTTAACTATCAAGAATGGACAGTTTTTCCCACTTTTGGACTTAAAATCACTATGTGCGACCTATCCTATTCTTTTACAGTTAGATATGAAACCTTCAGAAGTACAAGAAGTTTTAGATACTTTAAAGCCTTTAGGCTTATGTTTTACAGGAGGAGAAGAGGAGAAAGTTGGCTTTAAATCTTTTGATGAGATTGATGAAATAATTGAGGAGCTATTTTATGAAGAAGAGTAGTTGTTAATACGAGACTTCTATGGCTAAATAATAATATACCTTTTTATTGGAACGACCAATCCGACCGCTCAATTGATGCAAATTACTCCATACAAAATAATGAACGCCTTCTTTGCCTTAATGGTCAGTTATCTAATTCCGATTATGGCTATTTTATTTGGTTTATACGATGGTGAAATTATTACGATATAGCATATTTTGGGTATGGTGATGATTTTGATAGGTGTTTATTTGCCTAAGGAGCGGACTGCTTCTACTTGATTACCTTAGCTTTAACAGACCTTAAAAGTACTTATTGTATTCAATTAAATGAGGCTCTATACTGTAAAGGTGTTTGTTTGGTTTTGGACTTAAATAATTTACTGAAAGATTGTGGATGTTCAAATCCTAATCCATAAGCAATTTCGCTGACGGATAGCTTTGTTACAGATAATTTCAATTTTGCCTTTTCAATTAATTTATTGTGAATGTGTTGTTGAGTAGTTTGTCCAGTTAAACTTTTTAGCATACTACTTAGATAATCTGGTGTGAGGTTCAAGTTTTGAGCAATATCGTGAACTGTTGGTAAACCATTTTCTACTACTTCACTACCATCAAAATAATCTTCTAAGAGTTTTTCTAATTTATCTAAGATTTGGTGATTGGAAATTTTTCGAGTCAAAAATTGTCGCTGATAAAATCGTTCAGCATAACTCAATAATAGCTCTAATTGACTAATAATTATTTGTTGACTAAATCGGTCTAGATTAGCTTGATATTCCATTTCAATATTTTGTAGAAGTCCACCAATAATATTCTCTTCCTTTTCTGATAGGAAAAGTGCCTCTCGTACAGAATAATTAAAGAAAGAGTATTTTTTGATATTCCTTGCTAATGAAGTTCCAAATAAAAAATCTGGATGGATGGCTAAAATCCAACCAGATGGACTATTCGCTTTATCTTCCGCTGTCAACTGTACCGAAATAACCTGTTCTGGAGAGAAAAACGTCATTAAGCCTTCATCGAAATCATAGGTTTGTTGCCCATAACGATATTTACCTATCACATTTCGCTTTATAGATATGGAATAATATTTCTGTAGCCATTTCAATTCATTATTCTCAAAAGGGGGATTGATTTGACTGTAATTAATTAGGCTAATTAATGGATGCTTTGGAGGAGAAAGCTGATTGAAGCGATGTAAATCACTAATGGTTTTTAATTGATGAATTCTCATATTAGCTATACTGTAATTGATGATTTATAAATAAGATAGGTGATTGAATTTATTACTTTACAAGATAATGTTATTTTTAATTCATCACTAGAATATTGTTCACGCACTATTTCTTTTATATCTAATAAGACAAATGGTTGGTTCATACAACCATTTGTCCTTATCATTTTTATGTTAAACGTTCAATTTAAGCATTTCCCCCATACCAAAAGCATTATATAGCCCCTCGTGAATTTGTTTTAGCTGATTATTGTATGGTTCAATATGCGTTCCCATTCCCATATTATCAACGATTGTTCGCATAGGGCGTTGTCCAGCAGGAGTGCTGATTAAGTTGGCAATTGCATCCGCAACGTCTTGAGGTTTTTGAGCGGGATTGCCTGCTAATGCCCCTTCAAAGTTTTCAAGTGCTTGTTTAGGTGCGTGTATCATATCACCATAACCTTCATTTTGAGAATGGTCAGAAGGTCGCATAAGGCTATCCATAAATTTAGTTGGGTAACCACCAGGCTCTACCAAACAAGAATCTACACCAAAAGAAGATAGTTCTACTCTATAGTTTTCGGCTATTGCTTCTAATGCCCATTTTGACGCATTATAAGGACCATAGAACGGAAAGGCAATTCTACCTAATAGACTCGAAACATGAATGAGTAAACCAGAGCCTTGCTTTCTAAGAAATGGTAAGGCTGCTCGATTTACTCGTTGTACGCCAAATACATTGACATCAAATAAGCGTTTAAAATCATCAATCGTGAATTGTTCTTGAATTCCTAACACACCAATACCCGCATTATTGATAACTACATCTAGACCATCTAAAAGAACAATAGCTTTTGCTACGCCTTCATTTACACTGTCATCATCTGTAACATCAAGATTTATAATTTTTGCTCCTAACCTTGAGAGTTCATCTGCTATAGCTTTATTTTTTGATTCAATATTGCGCATGGTAGCAACAACACTATGCCCTTCCTTTAGTAAAGTTTTTACCGTCAAAGTTCCAAAACCTCCACTTGCACCTGTAATTAAAATTTTCAACATGGTTATTATTTTTTGATTTGCAATAACACAAAATTACAAGCCAAAAAATCGATCGATGTAGCCAAATCCGTGATTGTTGTAGTTGAAAATAGTTAAGTAACTTTTGCTCTATCTAAAGAATAGACTTTTTAGGATTTCTAATAGTTATTGAAATATGAAGTATTGGTAACAAGGTAATTTAAACTTTACAACCTATTGCAATTAGTATGATGGTTTTTATAGTGTTATTTTAAAATTGATAGAAGACTTATTTAGTAATTGTTTCATTTAGGATGGTTAGCTATTTACTTTTTGATTTTGATAATAAGACTAATCCTATAATAACAATAATCATTTCAAGGACTAAATTAATATACATCATTTCATTAGGAGAACCATCTTGTATCATTCCTATTATCCGACCGAATGCCATACCACCAACAACTAAGATAATAGCCTTTGTTCCTAATGAAAATAAATGAGGCTTTCTACTTGTGATACTTAAGAAGAGGGCAAAACCTAAAGATATTCCACCATAGGTAGCACGCATATCCGTAATACCAGAAGTGGTTGTTGGTGTCGAATCTGTAATATAAAGACTGAGGATTTCTGGGAGAAATATAAAACTTAATCCAAACAAAAGGAATACGACAGAATTTAGAAGAATAAGCGATTTCATTTTAGTTATTTGCTGTTTTTGGTTATTTGATAGCGTAAAGATATATAGGTTGTATCGAGAATCTTAGACGTTAGCGTCTAAGTATAAATACCCCTAAAGTTATTTTTGTAGTGCACCTAATAGAGTTTGTTCAAAAGGTTTTCCTAAAGGCATAAAATCTAAATTATTGATTTTATACAGATATAAAAATTTGTCAAAGGAATTTTGATTTTAATACAGTATCGAACGGGTTGTTATCATGTGAGTTTGATAAACGACTAAAAATAAACTTAGCGGCTATCAATATTGATTTTTTCAATGGAAGATTTATGATTAAAAAATATAAGGTTAACAACTGATATAGGAATTTTAACAATAGCTTAAATT
>CAYLSF010000818.1:0-3984 GCA_964385675.1 uncultured Saprospiraceae bacterium | reverse complement strand
AGCATTCTAAGTCTTGAAAAGTGTTATAAACTTCTAATCTAGTCACACTAGTGCTGTACTATAATCTTCTCTGTCCATTTTAATTCCCCATCATCAAATCGAATGAGGTAGATTCCGCTTTTGAAACGAGTTAAATCTAATGAAACAGATTTTCCGACTTCTGCGATAGACTCCCATCCCATAAGCTGCCCAATGCTGTTATAAATCGTAAGGGTAGCAGGACGAAGACGAGGTTGATTGAACCAAATCGTAACCTGCCCTGAGGTTGGATTGGGTGAAAAGCGTAGAATTTGATTATCTAACCGATCTGTTGTGAAATTCCATAATGCTGACCAGTGTATGATTTCATTATAATCATATTGACCGATCCGCCAGTAATATTTTCGATTGTGTTCTAAGCCAAAAATGGCAAAACTGTTAGTTTCAATATTGGGAACTTCTACTAATAGATTTTGTAAAGTGCTATCAGTATAAATTTGTAAATGATAACCAGTAGCACAAGCGATTGCCTGCCATTGTATCTGAAAAGTGTTCGTCATAAAAGTAGTATCGTTAGGCGGGAAGATGAGGTTAGTGACATCATCATTTACCCATCGTAAAGAACCATCTGTATAATTGATAAAAATAGGAATAAAATCATCTTTATAAGTAACGGAAGATAGCGTTTGATTCCAAGCTATCGGTGAAAAGCAGTTTGCGTTTGGTGTAAAATAAATATGCACAAGTGTATCATAAGTTAAGGTTAGTAAATCCTGTTCTGCTAGACTTTGGGCAAACCAATTGAGTTGAATTAATCCGTTATGCTCTCCAATAATTATATCAAATAAGGTATCGGAATAACCTAAATATTGAAAGGCAGTTGTATCATATTCTAAAAATAAATCAAAGGCTTGTGCTTGTATCACATCTGCAATTGTAATTGCAATAGATAAAGTATCTTGATACGTTTGAGCCTCTGTAGCTTCTAATGAAACAATTAATAAGGCTTGTGTGGTAAACATAGCTACTGTTGACCAATAAACGTCACCTTGACTATCCCATCTACCAACTCGCCAGTAGTAAGTAGTTTGATGATTGAGGGGTATTCCATTTAAAAATGTATTGGTTAACTGCGTTGTATCCAATAGCATTTGTGTAAAGGCAGCATCAGTTGCTAGTTGAAATTGGTAGGATTCCGTACAAGCAACTGACTGCCAAGTAAAATCAATTACTACAGGCACGCCAGTTTCACCATCAAAAGGTGTAGTTAAAATTGGGGAAAAAGGATTTAAAAATTCAACACTACCATCTTCAAGGGATAGTGGAAAAGGAGTCAACGTAGAAGGGTAAATAAATTGACTATTGGTTGGATTCCACGTAACTGCAGATTGACAAGCACTCACATTGGTAAATTGAAGGAGTAGCAAAGTATCTTGTGTAATAAAATGAAGTTGGGTTGTGTCTTGCCAACTTATACTTAAATAATTACCATTATCTACGACTTGAATAGTACTAAATAAAGGCGAAGAAAATCCACTGAATGCGACTTCACTAGGCGTGTAATCTATCTGTAATTGAAATCCATTAAAATAAAAAGCACTATCTAGTATAATCGGTAGGGTAGTAGCGTTTTGATAAGTTAGTTTGTTTGTTACGGTGAGGGTTGTTGTGTTTAGCGGAATGGTGCGAAACTGAAACGTATCTGACCAAAATACGTCTTCAATATAATCTATCTTGGCAACTCGCCAATAGTAATTTGTATTAGGTTGTAATTGTGGAAACCAAAGTGTCGTATCGTACTGAGTGGTATCCAATACGATTTGAACAAATTGACTATCTAAAGCCACTTGCAATTGATAGTCAGCAACACAATTTGTCGTTTGCCATTCGAGTGTTGGATAGAGTAAGGTAACTGTAGAGTCCAACGGTAAAAGTAGTTCAGGATAACTTGGCGTTAAAAATATGGTAGTGCTATTGTTAAAAACAGCATCAATGTTAATATTGTCATTGAGGTGATAAAAATCACTAGAATCTACCTGCCACTCAAAGTTGGTCTGACAGTCTGTAAGATACCGAAATTGTACTTGAACGAGTGTGTCGCTTGAAATAGCTGCGGTGTTGAGAAGTGTAGAATCTATGGATTGCCAACTGAATCGAAGTTGTCCGTTATACTGTTGAACTTGTAAATTGGATAATAGGTTAGTTGTATCAAAAAAGTTTAAGAAGGTTACTTCGGAGGTATCATACCGCAATTGTAAGTCAAATGCAATAGTATTTTCTAAACTATCTATCATAATCGGAAAAGAAAAGGTATCAGAAGTCGTCACAACATCAGTTGCCTTTACAAAAACAGGTAGAACCTCCTCTGTCTGAAACGACCAAACCGAAGACCAATAAAAACTATCCACCTCATTAAAACGACCAACTCGCCAATAATATGTAGTATCAGCTTCTAGTGTAGTTGGTGTAAATAAAGTATCTGATAGTAAAGTATCTAAAACAATATCTGTCTGTAAACTATCAAAAGCTAATTGTAAATGATAGCTATTTGTACAGTTTATATCCGTCCATTGCATATTCGGACGAATGAAAACCTGTGTGCTACCATCTAAGGGGAACTGTAGTGCAGGCGTCATTGAATCTAAAAAAACGACTTCGCCATCCTCAAATTGTCGTCCTAATATAGGTTGATTATAAAAGTAAAATTTACCCCATTGCCCCGTAGTATCCCAAGTAATTACTCCGTTGCAATTTTGATTATCAATCAATTGTAGGGTCAAAAGTGTATCGGAAGGTAAGAGTAAAGAAGTGTCTTGAACGGCCCAACTTAATGTTATTTTTCCTTTGATTGTATCTATAATGGTTAGTGGAAAAGGATAGGTCGTTTGATAATTAAAATATTCAAAAGTAGTGGTATCGTACTCAATAGCTAGGTCAAAAGCACTTAAAAACTCGGTGTTTTGGAGAGTGATAGGTACGGATATGGTATCTGCAAAAGTTTCAAGGTATTCAATTTGGGTAGAAATGGTATCAAAATCTTTGGTGGTAAAAGTTTGCCCTGCTGACCAATAAACATGATCTACAGCATCTACTTTACCAACTCGCCAATAGTAATTGTATAAGGCTTGTAAGTTAGCGATTAAAATAGTGGTGTCTTGCAGCAAGATATCTTGTGTCAATTGTGTAAAGGTAGAATCGGTAGCGAGCTGATAACGATAAGCCGCTACACAAGATAAATCATAATTTTGCCAATGAAAAAAGGCGTTAACAGGCGTATTTATCATATTTGCAGTAGGCTGTAAAATAGTGGGAGATTCAGCCTTGATAAAATAGCCTGTTTCGCCAGTATATTTGGTCGTTATGGGTACACCCAAGCTTGTAGAAATAAGTTGATTGCTGATCGTTGTCCAAGTTATTTCTCCTTCGCAGGCGGTATCTTTTCGTGCAAATTTTAAAATGGCAAAGGTATCCGATTGTGTTATGGGAATAAGCGAAAACCAAGCTATTATAACACTATCCGCTTGATGATTGTGGTAAATTACCCCTGGTATATCTTGTTTCGCTTCAATATCAATAAAAGTTAGTGCCGTAGAGTCAAACTTTATAGCCGTTGTAATAGCCCCTACTTCTGCTACGCTATCCAAATAAATAGGAACATGAATCGTATCACTATAAGTAAAACTTTTTAGGATAGATATTTCGAGGTCTTGGGCAACCGTAATGCCATTAAGTCCTAAAAATAGACTCAATAGCAATACTTTTTTTATTAATAGCTTCATGGTCAGGTGGTAGTAATTTATGCTTTAACGCTTAATTATCGAAGGTATAAGTTTTAGCTATTTTAGTTCCCTCTTTATCTCCCGTAAGGAGGGAATTGTTTTGGAAAAGTTGCTTACTAGGTAAAGACCGAATCTGCCTGTAAAATAGGCAGATTCGGTAAACTCATTGATTAAGTACGAGTTCACAAATAATCACAATAAATTTTGATTTCTTTTCTGATTCTAC
>CAYLSF010000817.1:0-3986 GCA_964385675.1 uncultured Saprospiraceae bacterium | reverse complement strand
GATTTAATCAAAAAGATAATTAATTTTCAATAATTCAATTGTCGAAAGTCGATTATCGAAAGTCGATTGTCAAATCCATTGAAAATTCTACAAATTTGTAAAAAATTTCCCTATCCACTAAAAGATGGGGAATCCGTTGCGGTAACATATTTAAGTAAGGCCTTATATCAATTAGGATGTGAGATAACACTACTCGCTCTAAACACTACTAAACACTATTTTGACTTAAATAAATTACCTACAGATTTTAATCATTATAAAGCCATTCATACAGTCGATATTGATAATAGAGTGAAGCCTATTGGTGCTTTGAAAGCTTTAGTTCAAGGTGATAATTATTTTTTAAAACGATTTGAGTCTGATGAATTTAGCCAACAATTGGAGTTACTATTACAAGAGAGATTTGATGTTATTCATTTTGAGACGGTACAGGCTTGTATTTATTTAACTCCCTTACTAAAAAAATATAATAGACCATTAATTTCTCTACGTTCTCATAATATTGAACATGAAATCTGGGAAAGAATATTACAAAACACTAAAAATCCATTAAAATATTGGTATCTAAATCATTTGACTAAGGGATTAAAGCAATTTGAATTGCAAAAACTGCAAGAAATTGATACCCTTGTTTCCATTACAAACCGAGATTTATTACAATTTCGAGAACTTGGTTTTCACGGGAATGCACATGTCACACCTATTGGTTTAGAATTAAATCAATATGAAACGGATTGGAGTTCTTACGAAGAACCTTTAAGTTTAAGTTTTATTGGTTCCTTAGATTGGTTGCCAAATTTAGAAGGGATAGAATGGTTTATAGATAATGTCATACCTCAATTAATTGAGCAATTTCCTAACTTAAAATTGCACATTGCTGGAAGAAATATGCCTTCTGATTTTCTTCAAAAAAATAATACCGCTATAATAATTCACGGAGAAGTTGAAAATGCACATGATTTTATAAAAGGACATACTATAATGATTGTACCTTTGTTTTCAGGAAGTGGTATGCGGGTAAAGATTTTAGAAGGAATGGCACTTAACCGAGTAATTTTGACGACTACCATTGGTGTAGAAGGTATCAATGCAAAGCATGGAGAACATTTGATGATAGTAGATACCGCAGAAGATTTTATCGTACACATCAAAAAATGTATTCAACAATCTAATATACTAAAAGTAATCGGACAAAACGCTCGACAGTTTATTGAGCAATATTATGATAATTTGCAAATTGCTCAACGATTAAAACAACACTATAATGAATTAAGAGTTAACAATTCATGTAATTCGTAATTCCTAATTCTTAATTCCTAATTAAATTAATGAAGTTATTCATTTTAACATCAAGGTTTCCGTATCCTATTGAAAAAGGTGATAAACTTCGTTTGTATTATCAAATTAAGGTCTTAGCAAATTATCACCAAATTATACTTTGTGCTTTATCAGAATATGATGTGCCTCAAAAAGACATAGAAGCCTTACAACCTTTTTGTGATAAGATTTATACCTTCAAAAGAAATAAATTCCAAATCGGTAAAAACCTATTATTAGCGGGCATAAAAGGAAATCCTTTTCAAATTGGCTATTTCTATGATAAGTCAATACATCGACAAATTACAACCGTAATTGAGACTGAAAAACCTGACCATATCTATGTACAATTGATTCGAGTAGCTCCCTATCTAAAAGATATTGATATTCCTAAAACCATTGATTTTATGGATACCTTTTCTATAGGTGCAGTACGTTGGGCAAATAAGGCCTCGTTTTGGTTAAAACCAATTTTGAATAGAGAAGCGAGATTACTAGCAAAGTATGAAGCGACCGTTTTTGAGCAATTTGAGCATCATACAATTATCTCATCACAAGACCGAGCGTTTTTACGTTTTGATAAAAAAGATCGTATTCATATTATACCGAATGGTGTAGATACTAGCTTTTTTACACCATTACCTAATGTGGTACAAAAATATGATATTGCCTTTGTAGGTAATATGGGGTATCGCCCAAATGTGGAAGCGGCTAGATATTTAGTGGAGGAAGTATTACCCTTATTGATAAAGCAATATCCAAATATTAAAATTCTTATAGCAGGAGCAAGACCTACGCCTTTGGTGAAACGACTGGCTAGCAAACAGATTACAGTGAGTGGTTGGATAGATGATATTAGAATGGCGTATGCGGAGGCTAAAATGATAGCAGCACCACTATTTATAGGAATGGGGCAGCAGAATAAAATATTGGAGGCAATGGCAATGGGGACACCTTGCATTACGACAACGATGGTCAATAATGCTATTGGAGCGAAACCTAACTATGAGATTTTGCTGGCAGATAATCCAAATGAATTTGTACAACAAATTAATAAGATATTAACTCAACCAATGCTTCAAGAAAATATTCGAGCCGCAGGGTTGAAATTTGTAAGGGACAACTTTAGTTGGAACTTCTTTGTTGATGAATTAAACAAGCTTTTTATTGAATAACTATCAATCATATTGGTTGAAACTTATTATTTAAAAATTCCAAATAACAAACACATCTACTAAAAGGAGTAGAGGCTAATTTCCAGAATTATTTTAAAATGTATTTGTTGAAAATTAGAGTTTGAAAAATGTAATTGGACAATAATATTTTTCAACTAACAGCTTAAAAGAGTAATGCAATACCAACTAAACACGATTCCTGAAGCAATAGAAGCTATCAAGAATGGACAAATTGTCATCGTTGTGGATGACGAAGACAGAGAAAATGAAGGGGATTTTATCTGTGCCGCAGAATGTGTAACGCCAGAGATTATCAACTTTATGGCAACCTATGGTAGAGGGCTTATTTGTACCCCTTTATTAAAAGATCGATGTGATGAACTAGAATTGTATCCGATGGTTAGCCAAAATACGGCCATGCACGAGACGCAATTTACCGTTTCTATTGACTTAATAGGGCAGGGATGTACCACAGGAATATCAGCGTATGATAGAGCAACAGGTATTAAAGCTTTATTGAACCCTGATACTAAGCCAGCAGATTTTGCACGACCTGGCCATATTTTTCCTTTAATTGCTAAAAAAGGGGGAGTACTTCGCAGAACAGGGCATACCGAGGCTGCTATTGACTTAGCAACTTTAGCAGGGTATTATCCTGCTGGTGTATTAGTAGAGGTTTTGAATCAGGATGGTTCAATGGCAAGATTGCCTGATTTGATGATTATTGCTAAGAAGCATAATCTAAAAATAATTTCTATTAAGGACTTAGTAGCCTACAGAATGGCTAAAGAAACAATTATAAAAAGAGAGATAGAAATTAATTTACCAACTGAACATGGTGATTTTAAATTGGTCGCTTACACACAAACAACAACAGGAGAGTCTCATTTGGCACTGAAAAAAGGAACTTGGGAAGCAGATGAACCTGTTATGGTGCGTGTTCATTCTTCTTGTGATACAGGTGATATTTTAGGCTCGCTACGTTGTGACTGTGGTCCTCAACTAGCTAGAGCAATGCAGATGGTGGAGAAGGAAGGAAAAGGATTGGTATTGTATATGCGACAAGAGGGTAGGGGCATTGGACTAATCAATAAACTGAAGGCCTATAAACTACAAGAAGAAGGTTATGATACGGTAGAAGCTAACCTAAAATTGGGTTTTAAAGGAGATCAAAGAGATTATGGGGTAGGAGCTCAAATTTTAAGAGATTTAAATATCTCAAAGATTCGACTAATTACCAATAACCCAACAAAAAGAATTGGCTTAATGGGATATGGGTTAGAAATAGTGGATAATGTGCCGATTGAAATAGAGCCAAATCAGTACAATGAAAAGTATCTACAAACAAAAAGAGATAAAATGGGACATACTATTTTGCAAGATTTGTTAATATAGCGTCAATTCTTGTAAATAAAAAGTCTAAAGGAATAGGTTCAATCATTTAGATTGGATATTAGTACAATTTTTGTAGGTTTAACTATATCAGAATGTTAT
>CAYLSF010000816.1:0-3988 GCA_964385675.1 uncultured Saprospiraceae bacterium | reverse complement strand
CTATTTTTAACATTTATTCATTAATAATCAATAGACTGTAAATCATAGTTTTTGAATTAGAAAATATTACTATTTTTAATAAATACATCAATTCAAAAAACTTATTATTTCATTAAACTTTAAAAATATTGGCCAGAAGATTTAAGCGACCTAATAATCGCAGAGACAATACTCGTTCTCAATATCGAACAAATCGTCAAATCAGAGTACCTGAAGTACGTGTAGTTGGAAACAACTTAGAAGAAATCAGTAAAAAATATGGTAACACGGTAGAAACAGGAATTTATCCGACCCGTCAAGCCTTATCTATAGCTCAAGCAGTTGAGATGGACTTAGTTGAGATTTCTCCCAAAGCAAAGCCGCCCGTAGTCCGCATTGTTGACTTTAGTAAGTTTTTATACGAGAAGAAGAAGAAGGAGAAGGAAATCAAGGCGAAAGCTGTTAAAACCGTTATTAAAGAAATTCGATTTGGACCAAATACAGATGAACATGACTTTGATTTTAAAGTAAAACATGCTCAAAAATTCCTTCAAGATGGTGCAAAGGTAAAAGCTTACGTACAATTCAAAGGACGTACTATTGTATTTAAAGAAAGAGGTAAATTACTCTTATTGAAATTCTTGGCAGCATTAGAAGAATTTGGTTCAGCAGAAGCATTACCAAGAATGGAGGGTAGAAGAATGTTCGTATTCGTAGCACCTAAAAAAGTTAAGAAAAAGCCTGCTAAAAAGGATAAAGACGGAGCTAAGAGTAGGGATAAGTCAAAATATCAAAAGAAAGAAGAATCTAATTCTAAAGATAAAGCTTAGAATAATTGGTGAACTTATTTATAAATTTACAGTTCCACCAAAATTTAATATTACATATCAATTATAGCAAAGACCATTGGACTTGTTTCAATGGTCTTTGTCGTTTCTAGGGCAAACTAATTTTTAGCTGTATATTTGAATTTATCCAGTGTAATGTCAACTAAATTTTAATGCTAACGTCATGCTAAAATCACTCAACTATAAAGTCTTCTTGCCCCCATTCTTATTCTTAATGCTCACCGTTATTTATAGCCTTGTGGATAATGAATCATTCTTAATAACGGTAAAAGCAATCAATACTTGGATTTTAGATAATTTTGGGTGGTTATTCTCATGGAGTACATTCCTTTTTCTACTCATTTTAATCGTTGTCTATTTTTCACCATTAGGGAACAAAAGAATTGGAGGCGAAGACGCTACACCTTTATTGAGTAAATGGCGTTGGTTTGCCATTACGTTATGTACGACCATTGCTACAGGTATTCTATTTTGGGGAACGGCAGAACCGCTTTATCATGTGCAAACTCCACCTTCGGGATTAGGAATTGATGCAAATAGTGTTGATGCAACTCATTTTTCTATGTCCACGATGTTTATGCATTGGACAATTACACCTTATGGGATTTATACCCTGACAGGGTTACTTTTTGCCTTAGCGTATTATAATTATAAACAGCCCTTTAGCTTAGGTTCTTTATTGTATCCGCTTATTGGTAATAAAGCTCATGGTAACTTTGGGGCAATTATAGATATTGTCTGTTTATATGGTTTAGTAGCAGGTATGGCGGCTTCATTGGGTACAGGTATGTTGACCCTTATGGGAGGTCTAGATGCTATTTTAGGTATCCCAAAATCAGATTTAGTGCTTGGTTTAGTAGGTGTAGCTGTTGTCTTAACATTTATTACATCGGCTGCAAGTGGACTCATGCAAGGAATCCGAATTTTATCGGATTTAAATATTAAAGCTTTTATCGGATTAGCCATTTTTGTATTTATCACTGGCCCAACCCTTTATATTTTAGAAATTGGCTGGTCAGGGTTAGTCGATTATTTATACAATTTTATTCCTCGTAGCATTGACTGGAATTCTGGTTTAGATACAGATTGGACAAATGCTTGGACTATTTTTTATTGGGCAAATTGGTTTGCTTGGGCACCAATAGCTGCTTTATTTTTAGGGCGATTAGCCAAAGGATATACTGTTAGAGATTATATTCACTACAACTTAATTTATCCCTCCATCTTTGGAGGACTTTGGATGTGTATTTTTAGTGGAACAGCATTATACATTGATGCTACTCAATCTGGTATGTTATATGAGGTTTTGAATAATGAAGGGGCTGAAAATGTGATATTTAATATCATTAACTTCTTACCTTTAAACGAAATTGTGAGTATAACCTTTTTAATCATTGTCTTTATATCTTATGTAACCGCAGCAGACTCTAACACCTCGGCTATGAGTGGAATTAGTACGATTGGTATTTCTCCAGATAACCCAGAAGCTCCATTGGTTATTAAAGTAATATGGGGGGGATTAATCGGGCTTATTTCATGGATTATGGTGACTTATGTTGGCTTAGATGGTATTCGGATTATATCCGTTTTAGGTGGATTTCCTGCTTTATTTTTGATAATTGGCGTAGGGTTTGGCTTATTGAAAATGGTATTTGAAAAAGGTAATTTAAAGGTGTGATTCAATCCATAGAAAAGTATCACCAATTGAAAATTCTTTCCCAACTGGTGATACTTTTCATTTATTAAATTCATCATTCCTAAAATTTAATCTTGACACTATTCATTTCCGCTTCTATTTCTTTTTGATAGTCAGATGAAATTGGGTTTTCCTTTAAAGTTAAAATCTCTAATCGTTGTAACTCAATTAAACCATTAGGTAAAGAATCTAATTGATTATGAGATAGAAAAACTGTTTTTAATCGCTTTAACGCACCTATTTTATTAGAAATGGTATGAATATTATTTTTAGTCAGTTTAAGCATTTCTAATTGCTTCTGTTTCTGAATATCACTTGGTACAATATCAATATCATTATAAGCCAAATTCAATCTTTGCACATGAAGTTTAGGCATATTCGAAAGTGTAATTTCATTATTTGCTATATCTAAACCGACAAGTCGTTTTAAGTCCGATAAGACAGTTGGTATTGTTTCAAACTGATTATAAGATAAGTCTAAGTATTTCAAATTTTGCATCGTACTCACTACATCTGATAACTCCCTTAATTTATTCTTTTTCAAATCTATACGCTCTAAATAAGGAGCCGCAGCTAACGTAGTCGGAAAAGTTTGAAATTTATTTTGACTTAGATTTACAAATACCAAGCGATGACTTGTCAATGGATTGAATTGAATTTTATCTAAGTTATTATTTGATACATCTAGGTATTCTAATTTTGGAAAATGAATGGTTTTACTTAATAATCCATCACGTACCGAATAGCCTAATTGATTCTCTGATACATTCAGCCTTACCAAATTTGGTGATTCATTTAAAGACCTTGGTAAATCCATTAAAGTATTATTGGATACATCTAATTCAATCAGTTCTCGCAGTCTTCCTATGTCCTCAGGCAAATGAGTCAAATCATTATTAGAAAAATCAATTACCCGAAGTCTTTTTAATTGACTTAGTCCTTCAGGTAAAACTTTTAATCCTGTATTACTTAAATTAAGGTATGTTAGGTTTTTATATCTGAATATCTCCATTGGAAAGGCTTCCAATTGTTGTCCACTCAAGTCTATCCCTGCAATATACAGTTCCTCCTCAAATCGCTCTTCCAATTCTTCTGTATCCATTATAGCATCCAGTAAATGTCCGGGTAAGTTTTTCTTCACTTGTTCACCTTGCTTTTTATGCTCAATTTTAGCGTAACTAACTTGAACTGCTTCATTTTCATGGCTAGTGTACAATAGATAACCTTCAATGCAAATAATGGCAATAATAAAAATTAAAATTCTCATGGGTTGTATTTAAATGACGAAGTAGAAATGACAAGTA
The DNA here is from genome assembly GCA_964385675.1 of uncultured Saprospiraceae bacterium. Classification (GTDB taxonomy): domain Bacteria; phylum Bacteroidota; class Bacteroidia; order Chitinophagales; family Saprospiraceae; genus CAYLSF01. Next base: position 161 of record CAYLSF010000816.1, on the reverse strand, counting down.
TAGCAGCCTATTTCAATTTTACTCTATGAAGTTGTTTAATAATTCGTGATGAAATGATTAGTAACTGCTTGACAGTCAAGACGAATCTCCTTTTTATTTTCGTAGCCAATCCCGATAGCTATCGGATTAGCGTCAAGGAGCAAAAGAAAATTCACATAATT
>CAYLSF010000815.1:0-3988 GCA_964385675.1 uncultured Saprospiraceae bacterium | reverse complement strand
GAACCAACTACCGATAGTCGAAAGTCAAAAGTCGTCCCGATAGCTATCGGGAGTCGAATAAAAAATAGTGTAGAAATAAAGGTATAACTAGAGGTGCAGCAACTGTTAATTGCTGTTAAAAAAATAAGTCTGAAATTGATTTTAAAAAGTGTCCTTATGCCTTGTTGGCGAGTTCATTTATTATGGTCTCAAAAGTAGTGTGTAAATCCTCAACAAGCGGTTAATTAAACGTTAAAGGTCTGTTAAAGTGGCATATACGACCTGTTATATGAGTAAATTTGTTGAGGTTGAACCATCTTTTTAAAAGTTTCTACGTTACAAATTAACGGAAAATATATCTCTATTATAGAGAATTGGAGAGAGGGTAAGTTTAATTTTTTCTATCGAAAATTTGCGAGTCAGTACTATGAAAAAGAATGCACTGTGGTGGATTATTGGATTAATGAGTGTTGCCCTTTTGGGGATCATCATTATGCAGGCTTACTGGATTAATCAATCCATTAAGTTGAGTGAAGAGCATTTTGAAAAGAACATTTATTCTGCACTCAATTCTGTGGTCGGTAAATTAGAATTGGCAGAAATTTATGAGACAACGACCGACTTATTACCTCGTTCCTTTGCCGACTTTTCGGATAAGGAAAAAGATCAATTGTATGAACAGGCAACTCGTCGAAACATCAATGTAGAATTTGCTTTTGTTCGTAATATTCCGCCAGATAGCTTTTTGGTATTTGAGGAAGATGCACTTTTTGAAGATGATTTTGAGGAAAAGGAAAATATGACGCGACAAAAAGTAGATGCGCATATTGATTTATATTATCAGCGATTCTCACAGGCATTTGCATCTCGTTCTACTTGTCGAAAGCCATTACCACAACGAATTAACTTAAATAAGTTTGATAAACTACTAAAAGAAGAATTAAATAATCAGGGAGTTGATATTGATTACTTCTATGGTATTTATTCTGAAATTAGAAATGCTTTTGTGGTAACCAATAGTTACGTTTGTTCGGATGACGCTAAACCAGAAGTTTTACAAGCAAATTTACAGGATTTGTCCTCTTCACGCTATCGTGTTCGGTTATTTCCATCCGATATTGATGTAGCAGGGTATTTATTGCTGCATTTTCCAAATAAGGAAGGTTACATGTGGCGTTCTGTATTGCCAATGTTACTTGGTGCTGTTTTATTCTCAGGTATTATTTTGTTCTGTTTTGCTTACACGATTCAAGTCATATTTGAGCAGAAGAAATTATCAGAAATCAAGAATGATTTTATCAATAATATGACGCATGAGTTTAAGACACCTATTGCAACAATATCCGTAGCCGCAGATTCTATTAGTTTACCAAGTATTTTAAATCGTCCAGATAAAATTCAACGTTTTGCCAATATCATCAAGCAAGAGAATAAGCGGATGAATAAGCAGGTGGAGAAGGTTTTGAATATTGCATTATTGGATAAGAAGGATGTCAAGTTGAGTTTGAAGCCACTGGATATTCATGATATTATTGAGCGTGCGGTGGACAATTTGAGTTTACAAGTAGATAAAAAAGGTGGTGAGATCGTTAGAGATTTAAGAGCGACAAACAGTATGATAGAAGCTGATGAAACGCATATTTCCAATGTAATTCACAATTTATTGGATAATGCTAACAAATATACACCTGAAAATCCGTTAATATCTGTACATACTCGTAATGTAGATAATGGTATCCAAATTATGGTAAAAGATAATGGCGTAGGGATGTCAAAAGAACAACGTAAACGCATTTTTGATAAGTTCTATAGAGTGCATACAGGTAATCGACACGACGTTAAGGGGTTTGGATTAGGATTAAGCTATGTGAAGGCAATCGTAGGAGAACATAAAGGCGATATTACTGTTAGAAGTGAACTTGGCAAAGGGAGTCGATTTATCCTTTTCTTTAAGCATAAGGTGGGTTAGTGATTAGTGATTAGTGATTAGTGATTAGTGATTAGTGATTAGTGCAAATTTCGAGATAAAGTAATTATTTATCATAATCTCAAATTTAATTTTGAGCAATTAGTAATACAAGTGTTGATTTTAGTTAGGCGAACTATCTTAATCGAGCAGCATTTAAAAAATTTAAGATTCGTTTAGTCAATGAATTTATTAATCACTACAAAAGCTTAACTAAAACAATACATCGGGGACATATTTATACCGTTTTTTCAACAGGAGTCTGTCTATTGTAAATCAATATCACCGCTCCATTTTAATGAATCAAAACAAAAGATATGAGTGATTTAGCAAAAATCCTATTAGTAGAGGACGACCAAAACTTTGGTGATGTATTGTGCACTTTCTTAGAACTCAAAGACTATGATGTTACATGGGTAACGGATGGTAATGCGGGGTGGCAAACCTTTAATAAAGGGGACTTTGATTTATGTATTCTGGATGTAATGATGCCAAAAAAGGATGGTTTTACCTTGGCACAAGAAATCAGAGAAAAAGACGATAAGACTCCAATTATTTTCTTGACGGCTAAAGCCATGAAGGAAGACGTTATCAACGGTTTTAAGATAGGTGCAGATGATTATATAGCAAAACCTTTTGATACCAAAGAACTACTATATCGTGTAAAAGCGGTACTTAGACGTAGCATGAACGCTCAAGATAAACCTAAAGAAGATGTAAAAGAATTTACTATTGGTAAATATCACTTTAATTTCCCTTTACGTCTATTAACTATTGGTGATCACACCGATAAGTTATCTCCGAAAGAAGCTCAATTGTTACAATTATTCTGTCTGTATATGAATGATATTTTGCCTCGTTCGGTAGCATTGAAGAAGATTTGGGAAGAAGATAATTACTTCACTGCTAGAAGTATGGATGTATTTGTCACTAAACTTCGTAAATATTTGAAAAAGGACGAATCTATTGAAATTGTAAATATTCATGGTAATGGATTTCAATTGGTTGTAAGAGAGACGGAGGCTTAGGGGCGTGATTAACTTGATATAAAAATAATAAGGGTTAAATGCTACAATCAGCATTTAACCCTTATTATTTGATGTGTTTTAGCGTATCTCTGTGCTTTCTTTGAGCCCGATAGCTATCGGGACTGTGTCCTTAAAACCTCCTAAAACTCACTAACCAAAGATATTTTACCCATGATTTCCCAATCGCCATAGTCGTCAGAATTCCAGCGATGCGATAAAAATAGCACATTATCCTTTGCATCTAGAAGATCATCATGTCCAAAAGTCCATACATGGAAACCTACCATATTATCTGCATTGATACGACTCCAAATATTTTGTAGAAAACTTTGCTTATTTGTAATGGCTTTTACGACGGCTACCCTCAATTCTTTTGCAAATTCATCTACTTTTTTCTTAAAGTATTGACTGATAGAGCTTTGAATATCATCTACATTCATATCCTTAGGGTCAAAATCAGGTAACGCTTGATTGAGCATTTCCTCCACTTTTTTATTTAAAGCAATTCTTCCAGCTTCAGCTCCTTCATCTGTTACATTATTTTGTTCCATCAGAATGGAAATTACTCCGATAACACCAGGTACTTTTTGATCTTGATGAGCTACTCTAATAGGAGTTAGTTTAGTGTTCCATGCTCCAATTTCAGCAGGTATTTTTAGCATAGACTTTTCATGGATACTCGTTTTTAGATTGTTGTGACTACCCTCAGAAAAATGAAAATCAACAGCCCCTCCTAAACTAAAATCATTCAAAACTTTAATTGATTTTCCATCTGCTTTGAAAAATATATTCCAAAGATAAGGTTCTGATTTTCCCCATTTTTCATCCTTACGCTGTTGCGTTAGCGTATTCAATGACAGCTTTATGTTCAATGTTTTGCTAAATTTCATTAGATTGTAGTTTATATGCTATCACAATTTTAGGGTTTTAAAATGGATTTTCAAACTGTAAGAAACCTCTATTTTAGAATTTTGATTATTCAGATTTAAACAAAATAGTAGCTTCTTTAAATATG
>CAYLSF010000814.1:0-3992 GCA_964385675.1 uncultured Saprospiraceae bacterium | reverse complement strand
TAAAAACTTTTTTCAGAATAGAATTTTGTAAAAATAGGTTATCATATAGCATTTGTATGGATTATTGAAATACTTATGGTTGATTTTATAACTAATTTATACTTATCTTTAAGTCAATAATTACAGAACCTCGGAATATAGAACCTCTTAGAATATGAGAATTACAAATTGGCGTCAAGTTCCTTTTATTCGTTTAATTATTCCTTTTCTCATTGGCATTGTAACAGCATTGTACTGGGATAGCCAAATACCTTTTGTGTGGTTATTTATTACAATATTTACAGTAGGCTTATTGTGGCAATTAAACGAAAGAAGTGCTTACACCCTTAGATGGATTAGAGGGGGATTAATTAGTGCCTTACTTTTTTTGTTAGGCTATCAATTAACCTTTTTAAATCAACCTATACGCTATAATTCGTATTATGGTCACTTTACGACTAAAGGAAAGACTTTAGCTGGAAAAATAATAGATATACCCATTCATCAAAATAGTACAAAATTATTACTAGAAATTGAATATATAGTTGATTCTACAAAGCAGATAGAAGAAACAAACGGGAAATTATTATGCTATTTGGAAAGAGATAGCGTAAGCCAAACGTTAGTCTATGGTGATAAGATTTTAATTAAAGCCATTCCTCAATTAATCGAGCCTCCTTCAAACCCCGCTGCTTTTGATTATAAAAGTTATTTGAAATATAAGAAGATACATTATCAAGTGTATGCAAAAACGGGACAATGGCAAAAATATGAAACAGCACAAAGTAGCCTTTTTCAATTCGCTTCACAGTTTAGATTGTATTGTTTGCAACGACTAGAGGAAGCGTTAGGTGAGCAAACCGATGAATATGCCGTTGGTTCAGCATTGATTCTAGGTTATAAAGCCGCCTTATCAGATGACATAAGAGCGGCTTATGCTCAAACAGGAGCGATTCATATTTTAGCGGTTTCTGGATTACATGTGGGTATCATTGCTTGGATTTTTAATTTCCTATTGGGACTTATTAAATGGAATTTTAGATTTTGGATAATTCTGAAAATTATAGTGTTACTGGGATTAATGTGGGGATTTGCCTTATTAACAGGGCTTTCTGCTTCTGTCTTGCGGGCAACTGTGATGTTTTCTTTTATCGCTATTGCTCATAATCTGAATTTTAATACGAATATTTATAATACATTAGCCATTTCTGCTTTCGTCTTATTAGTGTGGAATCCTTATCTGATTATGGACGTAGGGTTTCAATTATCTTATGTAGCGGTTATTGGGATTGTATTTTTTCAACCGCTAATCGTAGTATGGTGGCAGCCTAATTTCAAGTTTATACGATACTTTTGGGAATTAACGGCTGTTTCTATGGCTGCAACATTGGCAACTTTGCCTTTAACTTTATACTATTTTCATCAGTTTCCAATTTGGTTTTGGTTGTCGAGTATGGTCGCTATCCCTGCTGCTATGGGCGTTTTAGTATTGGGGTTAATTTATTTAACGATAGGGATTTTACCATTTATAGATACATTAAGTGGTCAAGCACTTTACATTTTATTATACCTAGTCAATAGCTTAATTAAAGGTATTAATTATTTGCCCTATGGCTTGATTAAAGGCGTTTGGATAGAAAGTTGGCAACTTATTTTATTGATAATCGCCATTTCAAGTTTTGGCTTATTTTTGATTCGAGAGCGATTTAAATGGTTATTATTAACATTGGGTGTAGTGCTTATAATTGTTGGGTTTAGTACTTTTCAGTTTATTAAAAATGGAATGCAACAACAAATGGTGATTTATGATCTTAATAGACATTCTGCCATAGATTTTATTGATGGACATCAAGCTATTTCGTTACAAGACACTTCCCTTGATGTTAAAAACTATGAATATGCTTCAAAAAACTATCATGCTAAACGGGATATTCAATATATCAAGACGATAAATTTTAAGGATAGTACTCATCTTAATACTATTCAAATGCAAGAAGATTGGATACAATTTTCAAATATAATTTTTAAAGTTATTGATGAACCAATAGAACAGGTGTTTCAACAACCGATAAACGTAGATTATGTATTGATTCGAAATAATCCCAAGCTTTACATTAAGGATGTAGCAAAAAATTACAAGGTAAAGCAACTAATTTTTGATGGCTCTAATGCTCCATGGCGAGTGAATTATTGGAAAAGGGATTGCGAAGAATTAGGTATAGATTACTATGATATAGGCGAAGAAGGAGTATTTATTTTAGATATGAAAAACGGATAGTACAAAATAAAATCAAACATCAGTTAGTCCAATATTCCATAAAGTTCTTTAGCTTCTTTTTGATATGGGTGGTCATTTGATTGAATAGCTTGAAGTAATTCTTTTGCCTTTGATAAATCTTCTGTTTTTAGATAAGCTAGTGCTAAGTACCATTGAGTAGGTTGGTAAAATTCGCCTTTTTCTATCATTAACTTTTCTAAGATATTTTGGGCTTCATGGTATTGTTCTAATTGAATTAACGTTAATCCTTTATAAAATAATACAGTTTCATTGTGATACAAACTATCAAAAGCGGTAAGGGCTTGTTGGTACTCGCCCGCTTCATATAATTGAAAGGCTTTTTCGTAAAAAAGAATATCTTGCTCGCCTTTAGCAATAGGAGCAATGATATTGGGATAAGGCTCAAAATAAGTAGCAAAAAGTTCATTATGATTAGGTTGAAATGGACTGAAAATAGCTAATCCAGCGATAATTAAACCAATGATAGCAGCAGCTATGCCTAAATACCATTTATTCTTCTTCTTTTTGGAAAGGGGAATAACGGTTTTATTAGAAGCACTTAGATTTTCTTCCAGCGTTTGAAATTCTCTTTTCAATTGTTTTCTACCTTCCACCTGTAAAGCTACGTGAATATCTTGCTCCCATAATAAAGCCGTCTCAAAGTCCGTATCTTTTGAGCGGTTATTAAACTGTGCCTGTTCATCCATTGTCAAGGGTTGCCCTAACACATATTTTTCTATCAATACTTTATCTGCTTCTGAAATATTATCCATAACGTGCTTTTTAAAATCCCAAACGTCATGCTGAACTTGATTCAGCACCTCCTAATCTATTAAAACGAGAACTTTAACTAACCTGCCCAAATCCTAAAAACCGTCTACCGTTTGCCACTTACCGTCAATTCAATTAATACAAATCGGAATATTTTTCAACTATGATTCTTTTCAAATAATCTAAACAACGCCTTTTTTTTGTTTTAACAACACTTACCGTCTTATATGCTAAATCGTCTTTGATAGCTTCTATTGAGTATTTTTTATAATAAAAAAGCACTAATAAGTTTTTGCATCCTTCCCCTAATTCTTGAATAGCCGCGGCAATTCGTTCCTGCCTATCTGTTAATTCGATCTGTTCTTGTATATCATCTTGAGTCAATACAAGCGTATCAATAGTCTCTGTAGGTTGTTCCTTCAAGCTATCCTTGAATTTTTTAATCAACATATATTTGCCAATACTAAAAATATAGGTTTTTATGCTGCTTTCTAAAGTGCTTAATTTATCCGATTGTACCTGTTCAAAAAAGACCACAAAAGCATCTTGATAGGTATCTAATAACTTCGTTTCATCTTGAAGGTATCTTTTACCAAAGTGAAGAAAATCCATTCTATATGATTCATATAATTGATGCAAAATGGATTTGTCTCCACTTTTGATAGCTTTCAAAATAGCTTCTTTTGACAAGGATTTAATACTTTTTATCATTAGTATGCTTTATGCTCAATTAGTAAACAGTGGAAGATGCTCTTTTTTGTTAAAATTTGTTAAATCAATCAATAGGTACGACAATCGACTTTCGACTAACGACATTCGATTACTTTGCAAAAAATTAAATTCATAAAATATTTATTATTAAATTATTAAATATTATACAATCTTATCTTTTATTCGATTGTCAAATATCGAAAATCGATTGTCGTAGGTATTATCAATATATAGGAATTTAAAGGTAAATTCA
>CAYLSF010000813.1:0-4010 GCA_964385675.1 uncultured Saprospiraceae bacterium | reverse complement strand
AAATGCCTTCCATCTAATTTATTCATTTTTAGAGTATTTGTCTGCTTTGTTTTGCCAGGAAGTAGGCGATAGGCAGGTATTAAGAGCTAAATTTTGATAATTTTTACAACCTTAAAATGGAAGTCAGATTGATGTTGATGTTGAGCGTCATAGATATTATAAATAATATGTAGTATTTTTGATAGACTAAATAATGGAAAGTCAATTATCAAAACCGACCTATTGGTGGATAGCGATTATAAAATGAATAAAAGTAGAAAGCAGGAAATATTGGATTGTGCCGCACAATTATTTCGGAAACAAGGATTTAAAGGAACTTCTGTCAAAGAAATAGCGGGAGCAATTGGCATAGAACCACCAAGTTTATACAACCATATTTCGTCCAAAAATAAAATCCTTGAAGAATTATTAATGCAAATGGCTCATCTCTTTACACAAGGTATGACAGAAATTAGTGATTCTTCATTGAGTCCTTTAGAAAAACTAGAAAAATTAGTCGGTTTACATGTTCGATTAACCGTACAACATACCGATGCAATAGCCCTAATTACAGGAGAATGGGTGCATTTAAGTGATGATGCTAAACCTGCTTACTTATCACTTCGTAATGATTACGAGCAGAAATTTAAATCTATCCTAGAAGAAGCACAACAACTCCAACAAATTCGTATCATAGATATTGATATTGCCTTATTTTCAATGTTATCTACCTTACATTGGTTATATTCTTGGTATAGTCGGCAGGATAATGTCAACCCTATTGAGTTAGAAAAGCAAATTATCACTTGTTTAATAAAGGGACTGAAACAGTAATTAGGGGGTAATCCAACCCTCACCATCCTCTCAACGTGAATGTATAAAAATAACAAGCCTTGCTTGTATGTTAAGCCTTCTAAGTTTCGATAGAAAGAGTGAGGTGAAAGTTTTTTCAATTTACTGTTCTTACGTTTTGGGATACTGATAGCTATCGGTACGCTTATGCAGGTATGACAGTTAAGATTAAAAAAATGTTCATCTTTTTACAAATCTTAGTATTAATACACACAATTTATAGTCGGTAGCAACCATTATCTTATTAAATTTCGTTTAGATATAAAAACCTAACAACTATTGCATCATATTCTAATTTATGAATGTTGAAAAATGGATACTAATGTTTAACCAAAATAGATAGAACTTTGAGAACACAGATACTTTATATTTTCCTAATCCTTGGAATCCTATCAGGCTTTAGCTTACAAGCTGCACATATCGTTGGCGGTGAAGTGCAATATGAATGTACGGGTACTACTACCATAGGAGGGGTACAACAAAACACCTTTTTAATTACCATAAAAATATACAGAGATTGTGCGGTATCTGGACCCAATGCGGCTCAGTCTTTTGATGATCCGATTCCTGTTACCATTTATAATGGACAAGGTATACAATTTAGTGATATTGATGTAGCACTTCAATCTGAAACCGCAGTACCCGATAATGTGAGTAATCCTTGTGTGATTGTCCCTTCAGGGTTGTGTATTAACGTTGGGGTCTATACGACTCTAGTTACGCTACCTTATGATCCTTTTGGATATCATATTTCTACAGAGCGTTGTTGTAGAAGTGGGGGAATAGATAATTTAGTGAACCCAGGAGATTTAGGGGCAACTTATACGGTGTTTATTACAGATGAAGCACAACAATTTTGCAACGATAGTCCAATTTTTACAGCAAGTCCACCTGTTGTTATCTGTCAAGGTCAACCATTATTTTTACCCAGCAATGCGATTGATCCAGATGGCGATTCATTAGTATATTCTATATGTTCAATTTTTGATAGTAAAAATACTGGCCCTCCAGGATCAGGTCAACAGCCAACAACGACAGTAGTCGCTGCACCTCCATATCCTAATGTACCTTATATACCACCATTTTCTGCTACGAATCCATTGGGTGGAGCACCTCAAGTAGATATAAATCCTCAAACGGGAATTATTACAGGAATACCGAATCAGTTAGGGGAATTTGCGGTTGGGGTATGTATAGAAGAATATAGAAATGGTGTGTTACTAAGTACAATATCAAGAGATTTTCAATATAAAGTAGTAGCTTGTCAAGTCAATGTACAAGCCGATGTAGAAGCAGATGAACAAATCGGATTTAGGGAATTTAATATTTTTGAATGTGGGGATACCACGATTACGATTAATAATTTAAGTACACAAGCTCAATTTATCAATGGTTACGAATGGACATTTGATTTAAATGGCTCACCCTTTACCTCTTCTGCAACTAGTCCTACGGTAACTTTTCCTGGGTATGGAGAATATCAAGTGCAGTTAGTAGTAAACCCTAGTGCATCAGGAGCGACTTGTACGGATACCGCATTGATTAACGTTTTTCTATTTGAACCACCCGATATTAATTTTACCTATGATTTTGATTCTTGCGAAATAGGTCCCGTTGCGTTTTTTGATGCGAGTACGTTTCCATCAGGCGATAGTGCGGTGACCCGACTCTGGGATTTTGGGGATGGCTTCACGATTTCCTCTTTGGATAGTTTGAATCCCTCTAGACTTTATGCGGATGCGGGAACTTATACCGTAACGTTGACGGTAGAGGATTTAAATGGCTGTACCGTTTCACATGATGAAACCTTGACGTGGGCACCTACGCCTATTATTGATATTGTTCCGAGTACCTTTATAGGCTGTGTTCCCTTAGATGTTGAATTTCAAAATAATTCCTATCCCATTACAGGTTATACTACAGATTGGGACTTGGGCGATGGAACGACTTCTACAGATGCTAGTCCGATTCATACTTACACGCAAGCAGGGACTTATACGGTTTCGGTCGTTATAGAATCGCCCTTAGGTTGTATAGCGGCGGATACATTTCCTGATTTAATTACGTTGTACAATCCACCTGTTGCCAATGCAACTTCTGCTTTTGATTCTTGTGAAATCGGACCAGTGGAGTTTACCAACCTTTCTACAGATGGTGATACAGCGATTTTTAGATGGACTTGGGATTTGGCGGATGGTAGCATTGTTCAAGATACTAATGTAGTGTATCAATATACACAAGCGGGAAGTTTCCCTGTAGAGTTAAAAGTCGAGGACTATAATGGCTGTACGGATTCTACGACGATAATTGTGGACTGGTTTCCTGCTCCAATTATTAAAATCGGGCAACCGATATATGATGGATGTAGTCCGTTTACGGTTACCATTCAAAACAATTCCTTCCCCATTAATGGATATACCACAGAATGGGACTTAGGGGATGGTACATTTTCTAATGAAGCGAGTCCTACAAATACCTATGAAGATGTTGGAAGTTATACATTGGCTGTAACCATTACTTCACCCACAGGTTGTGTGGAATCACAAGTGTTTAATAATTTAGTTATTGTTAATCCAAACCCAGAAGCAGACTTTACATTCGATCCAGATGTGATTTCTATATTGGATCCAACCGTTGAGTTTACAGATCAATCTAATGATGCGATTGCTTGGCAATGGGCATTTAGTGATGAAGCAACTTCTTTTCAACAAAATCCTACACATACGTTTAGTGATACAGGTACGGCAGTTATTACCTTAGTGGCTACGCATCCCACAGGATGTCAAGATACGATTACTAAAGTCATTGATGTACTTCCTGATTTTACGTATTGGCTACCTAATGCCTTTACACCCAATGAAGATAATATCAATGATGGCTACAGAGGAACAGGCGTAAATCTTTGGTTTCAAGATTTTCAAATGAAAATATGGAATCGTTGGGGGGAAATGATATTTGAAACAAGTGATCCATTCGAATCGTGGAATGGAAAGAAATACAATACAGGTAAATGGGTAAAAAATGGAGTATATGTTGCTATTGTTAAACTGACGGATACCCGAGGGCAAAAGCGGGAATATAAGTCTTTGGTTACCGTAGTCCGGTAGGGGATAACTTTCAATTTGGCTTTAGTAATTAGCTTTTATAAATCATAAATCTATATATTTTTTCTTATTCAG
>CAYLSF010000812.1:0-4018 GCA_964385675.1 uncultured Saprospiraceae bacterium | reverse complement strand
ATCCAACTGTACATAGACCTTATCTTCGGGTCGTTCTGTTGCGGTTTGTTTTACTTTTTGTAAAATTTGATAGAGTTCTGTATAAATCGTTTGCTTTATTTTTGGTGGTGTCATCGCATACGCACCACACACAAGTAGCCCAATTAAAATGGGCATAGCAAGCCATTTTAGCCGTATCATAAGTTCCGTATTTTTTAATGTGAATCCTTCTAAATTCCCTAAGAAGGGGAATTATTTAATATTCCTTCCCGACTACTGTACGGGATTAGAAAGCTAGGCGGTAAAGTCAAAAAGAGAAGATCTTCGTAGTAATTTAAGTACAGTTAGAGAGATGCAGTGGTTTTACATTTTGGTGTGTTTTGGTTTAAAATTTGGTGATGAGGTTCTTTGTATCATCACACCTTCTTTTCTGCCATTTGCATTAAAGAAGCCTTTAGCAAGTTTAAACCCCATTCTTTTTCTTGTTCTGTTAGATTATCAAAAACTGTTGTTTCTTCAATACCGTGTGTAATGGTTGGTAATAATAATGTATTGTTTTCTGGGTTTTTCATTTCAATCTTATCAATATCATTTACTCTGATATTTGTTACTTCGGTCGTAAAAACGCCTTTTTTAGATATTTTCAAAAGATAACTATCCAACTCGATATATTGGCGATCCGTTAATTTTTTCCAAATATTAAAGAGTATCCAAAGTCCAATACTTAGAAACGGTACCATCCATATAGCCTCAGAACCAAATTTTGAAGCTACATCTGCTATTCCAAATAAAAGAAAAAACACCCAAAATAAGCCAAACCCAAGTGCAGGGTAATCGTTTCCTTGTAACTTTCCTGGCGGTACATGAAGTTTCAAACTTGTTTCAGCATTAAATACATTAATCTTGCTTCCTACAGGAGGCTCTAGTTCTAATGGCACAATAGCCTTTGTTTTTACCAATTCACTTAATTCATGAATGGCATGACAATTTGGGCATTGGATTAAATCGGTTTTCACATTGGCTAATTTAGGATCTATTTCATGGTGGCACTGTGTGCAGACGATTGTCATGATATATTAGGTTTAAGATTTTAGATGCAAAGCATTCTAGTCATTTAATGCCGCGTTTCAATTTTACAACTCAATATATTAAAATTCTAGTTCCTTATATTCGCTTAGCCATTAAAAATCTTCGACCAATGAGTTTTAATTTGTTCTGAGGATTATTGATTTTGATAGTATTGTTATCCGTAATCAAAATAAACAGTTTCTTCTCCAATTTTTTTTGCAAACTCTACCTGTTTCAATAAATTCCTCAAATCCTGCCCAAAGTTATTCCTAATATAACCATCTCCTATATCCTTGTTAAACTCAGAAAAATACCAATCATTATCAAGCGTATCAACGTTTGTTTTTATCAATTTTGAAGGTAAATTTTGAATTTTAGATAGTTTTTCAATTAATAATTGAAGTGTTTCTAGAACCTCGTCAATATTACCAATTACTTGTTTATTCCGTACCAACGTTTTTTGAATAAAATTATTCTTTTCTTCTTCTGTATCATGTAGCCACAATTGGTCTTCCATATAATATTCATCACAATACCAATCCATTTTTTCAATTGGTGTTATATCTACATTGACAATTTTTGAAATTTGGTATAATTCAGACTCGTGAGAGACAACATCTTTTCTACATAAGAAATTACAAAATGTCCTACTCAAACCATATTCAAGTATAAAGTCTATATTTTGTTCATCTGCTTTTTTTCGATATAATTCACGATTAATTACAGCTAAATTAACGTCTAATCCCATTTTAATTTTGGTTAATTAGAATATATCATCAAGAGTAAGTGTAAAATCCAAAGTTAGAAAAGCACACTTTTCTTATAACATCTAAGCATCCCCTAAACGAATTTCATCATCATTCTCGTCATAGAATTTATAGGCAACCATGCTGTAGTCTGGATTTGCATTAATGTGTAACCAACGACCATATTTAATAAACCAACGCATTTGTTGATTGGGTAATCCTTTCTTTAAATACGCATGAAGATATGGATGTACCACTAAAGTAATTTTAGCTGGAGGCTGAGAATTAATAATAAATGTTAAATCTCTCTCAATATCATCTGTGATTAAAATAGAAGGATTAATCTTACCTGTCCCCTTACAGGTTGGACAAACTTCTGCGGTATTTATATTGATTTCTGGGCGAACACGCTGACGCGTAATTTGCATTAAACCAAATTTACTCAAAGGAAGAATGGTGTGCTGGGCCCTATCCTTTTTCATAAATTTTTTCATGGCATCAAATAACTTCTTCTTATTTTCATTGGCTTTCATATCTATGAAATCTACAATGATAATCCCTCCCAAATCACGTAGTCTTAGTTGACGACTAATCTCTGCTGCCGCTTCAAGATTGACGGCTAATGTACTAGACTCCTGATCTTGTGTACTCATTTTATGACCGCTATTCACATCTATGACGTGTAAAGCCTCCGTATGTTCAATCACCAAATAAGCACCGCTTGACATGGTAGCCGTTTTTCCAAAGGAAGATTTTATTTGTCTATTGACACCAAACTGATCAAAAACAGGTTTTGCTCCACCATGATACCCTACAATTTTCATTTGCTCAGGAGAAATTTGAGCCATGAAGTTTTTGATATTCAGATGTAGCTCTTTGTCATTTACCACAATTCTATTGAAAGAATCATTCAGAATATCTCTTAAAATACTGGAGGTTTTATCTAACTCACTTAACAATTTTTGTGGTGGTTTAGCCTTAGTGAGTTGCGAGTAGATCTGTTGCCATTTTTCGATTAAAAGTAATAATTCTTCGTGTAGATCTGCTACCTTCTTGCCTTCTGCTGCGGTTCGTATAATTAACCCAAAATTCTTAGGACGAATACTTTCAGCTAAACGATTTAAACGCTTACGCTCATCAGAGTTAGATATTTTTTTAGAAACTGCGACAATATTAGCAAATGGTGTCAATACTAAATATCTACCAGGAATGGTGACTTCGCAACTTAATCGAGGACCTTTGGTAGAGATAGGCTCTTTTAATATTTGGACTAAAATTGGCGTTTTTCGCTCTAAGACTTGATTAATCTTTCCCGTTTTAATGATTTCGGGTTCAATCTTAAAATCACTCAACATTGGCGTTTTCTTCACTCCATTTACAGATTGATTTGTATATTTAAGTAACGATCTAAGCTTTGGGCCTAAATCAGTATAATGCAGAAAAGCATCTTTTTTGTAACCAATATCAACAAATGCTGCATTTAATCCAGGCATTAACTTCCGTATTTTACCTAGAAAAATATCTCCAACTGTAAAATTATTATTTGTTTTTTGGTAATGTAATTCTACCAGTTTTTTGTCCTCCAACAAAGCAATTTCTACTTCTGTTGGGGTTGAATTAATAATTAGTTCCTTCTCCAAAATATCGTGGTTTTAGGAGAATATAGCACTTGCTATGCGTCCACAGGTATATTTACAACTATTTGTAAATAACCATTCTTCAAAAGAAAAGTAATGGTACAGCAAAATAATGTAGGCACAATACTGGCGAAAAGATTGTGTTTTGAGTTATTTGTTTTGAGCAATAATGATGTACCTAAATTTACTAGCCAACCTACACTAAAAATAGCTAATTAGATTATTGTATAATGGCATAATAACCATTAATCAAAGACAATTTGATAAGTATTTGACCTCATAGGGCATAGGGGTATTATAACAAATATATATTGTTTGTTTAGGTTAAAATACTATAAGTTACTTCAATGCTATATTGAAATAGTACGGTATTTTATCAAGAATAGTAGAAAGGAAAGTAGAAAGCTTGCTATAATAATATAGCAGATAAGTTAAGTTCCTTGAACTTTACTTACCTGCACCCAACTTAAATAATTGCCTAGAAGACAATAATATTATTTATTCTTCTTCTTATGGCGATTCTTACGCAATCTCTTTTTACGTTTGTGCGTAGCAATCTTGTGACGTTTACGTTTTTTTCCGCAAGGC
>CAYLSF010000811.1:2702-4021 GCA_964385675.1 uncultured Saprospiraceae bacterium | reverse complement strand
TAGGAGTGAAATGCAAAAAGTTTGTTTTTATGTAAACTTTGATAAAGTTGTTGTTCAAAGTACTATAGAATAGATTGATTTCTATCTTTTAATCTATCATCAGTCCTCTGTATCCAAAAACCAATATTTTGAATTGCAAAGATGATAATTTGTAACCATAAATAAATATTCTTTGCGTTAGATTAACATGAATCTAAATTAGAATGGAAATTATGATTTGTGATTTGGAGGTAATTGCTTTACTTTTATAATACCTACGACAATTGACTAAAATAATGTGTATTAGTTTTATTTCTAATTACTGATTGATATTTTTTGTTGAACTAATCGAATGTCATGAGTCGATTGTCAAACGTCAATTGTTTTATTACTCACTTTAAAATGTCAAAGATTATGTCAACCGAATTTGAGCAGCAAGTAGAAGATAAAAAGAAGGATTGGGGAGGATTATTTGTAATTGCTGCATTAGCCTTAGGAGGATGTGTTATTCATTTCTTTACGGCTGAACCTATGTTATTGAATACAGGCATACTACTACTACTTGCGTTTTTATTAGTGTCTTTTTCATTGTATGCTTCTGTCTTTTTTGATGCTATCATTGGACTTTTTAAAGCTATTTTTACGTTGAGCTTCAAGCCAATTAAAGATGCTTTTAATTATGTGGATTCTGTTGAATGGAAAAAAGGTAGAATTTGGATTATTATTCCACTTTTTGTAGGATTATTTTGGTTGGATACGGAATTGATAGGATATACCGACATGGATCAATATATCTACATTGGTGTAGGTTTTTGCTCAGCTTTGGCTATTTACCTTTTAACGCAAAGTGGATATTATGAACCGAATTCAGATATCATTGATTATGCTTCGAACTTTTGAGAGTATTTGATCTTTATTTTGAAATATCCTTAATCTTTAATTTTTATGCTAGATGAAATAAATTTAGAGGATTATTCTTTTGAATTTTATCAGATAATATTGTTGTTTCTTGCCTTCTTATTCATTATTTATCTCTCAATCTCAACTTCTAAAGAGAATATAAAGCCTGAAGAATATCGTTCTGTAGGTTGTACATATTCAGGACTTTTATTCATTACTTATCTACTCCTTACGTATTTTGCGACATCAACCTCTAATTTGGGGTATTCAATATTACTATTATTGTTGTCCTATGTATTTACCTATATAATGTTTTATGTATTAGCCTTATTAATGTTTATTTACATTGTATTCAAATCTATTTTTCTACTAAGACTATCGCCTATGTTAGAGGCATGGGATGACTTAGAAAATGTAGGTCAGGATACCAAACAGATTTG
>CAYLSF010000811.1:0-2684 GCA_964385675.1 uncultured Saprospiraceae bacterium | reverse complement strand
AATGGTTGTTTTTCCTGTAAATATTACCTTATTTTGGTTGTATGGTATTATAATGGATTACTCCACAACTGATCGTTCAGTCTATATAATAATCGGTTTTTTACTGTCTTTAGGAGTTTATATGTTGAATAAATTCTATATGTCTTTTGAGAAACAAACGGATAATGTATCATAAAAGAAACCGACTGCTAGATGTAGCAGTCGGTTATATTTAATCACATGTTGAGGACTAAACGACAAGTCCTCTGTTCTAACCATATTCGTATTATCTTAAGCGTGATCACGAGCAGTAGCTTGTACAGCTAAGCTGTAAATCACTAAACCAAAACCGATTTTGTTGATAGCATCACCGATGTTGTAAACAATATCCATTTGTAAACCTGAACCTGATAACCATCCTGAACCTTCGATAGTCATGTAACCGATTGGATAAATTGCCCAACCCACTAATACGAACCAACATAAGGCATTAAATGCTTTCTGTAAAATCGGATCATTAGAGCTATTCGCTAATTGACGTGCAGAACCCATCCAGATTTCATATAAAATACCTACATAACCCAAAGTAGAAATGAAACCCCAAAGTGGAGAACTATCTCTGTAAACCGTTTCTCCTAAATATCCTGCTACTAACATCCATAAAGAGTAGAAAATCATCTTCCATAACAAGCCTTGTTTTGCCCCAAAAGCTTTTAGAATTAGATAGAACTCCACACACATTAAAGGTACCGTAAGAATCCAGTCAATGTATCTGAATTCTGTTGGTGAAGTCTGTGTATCTACCCAGAAATCTCTCATGTAATAGTAGTGAACAGCAGCAATCATCGTGATTAGACCAGAAACTAATAAAGAAGTTTTCCACTTACCACTAACATTATTCATTTCAAAGAAAAAGAAAACGGAAGCAGCGAACATTGCCATTGCACCGATAAAGAACGTGAAACCTACATAATCGCCTGCCTGTAGATTTGCTAAAAATAAGTTAGACAATTCCATAATTGTATAGTTGTTAATTTTTAAATAAATAAGTTGCACTGTTTTGTGCTTGATTTAATCCAAAGCGTCATGAAGCAATTGAAATAACTCACATGACATTATCTCTATAATTTTTATTCAAAATCCATTGCTCTAGTTATAGATTAAAGCTATGTGCCTTCGATAAAGACAATAATATCTAGATCAGAATTTTTGCTTTCAAAAATTCTTATGAATAATGCTCAATCTATAATCTAAAGGTGAATTGTGTTTATAATCTCTCTATGTTATCGCTAATGCGTTTTGCATGTTGTGATATAGTCGTTCTATTAACAATATGTGCGGTAATGTCACCAATGACAAGGTGATGAATAGTAAACCAATAATTGGAGTCGCTGTAAAATAGATTGGTTGTACATAAATTAACAAGCCTATCCCTATGAGCGAAATTATTAAAATCGGCATCGCTTTCTTATAATACATCCAAATATTGAATTTTTTAACGCTACTTTTAAAAAACTCCACTTGATCTAATAAAGAACTCATAGAATGCCATAGGGCAAAATATACCACAAAACCAATCATTAAAGGTGTAAAGTAGAATAAAACTGATAATACTAGTAAATTGAAAATTTCTCTAAATACATCTTTTCCTGTTATATTATTTGTAAAAAATAGAAACATAATGCACCAAATATTCAGCGCAAATAATTCTCTTGGTAATGCTTCTATGACAATTGAATCAATTGAAATATTTTCGATATGTGTAATCCCTAGAATAATAGTACTTGCCTCCTCAAAATGATAGAGAATAGGGGTCAATAGCACAAAGCTTCCCCAACTCAAATAGCTGAACATTTTGATGAAATTACTCTCTGTTTTGATGTAATACCAATTAGATTGTCCAAAATGATAGATAGAACAAACAATAAAAAACGAGAATGCAGTTACTGGAAAATAGACCCATAAAGCTGCATAACTCAATGAAAGTCCTAAATACATTCCAAGCAATTTTAATTTAGATACTTTCGTGTAATACTCTTTTGCTAACTGGCTGAAAATCAATAAATCAGCCGAACCATGAGGAATACCAATCAAAAAAACAAGAGTCGTTACAACACACCAAACTAACCATTCTTGTTGTTGGTAAAATAAACCAAACAGAATAGTTAGTAATAGGGTGATACCTACCACCGCATAATATACTATGGGAGTGCGTAAACTCATCCTTTCTTAGTTTTTAAAATTAATATTGTAGTGTTAAAGTGCTATACAAGACATTATACAATAATATCATAAACACATTAACCTA
Organism: uncultured Saprospiraceae bacterium; assembly: GCA_964385675.1. Taxonomy (GTDB): domain Bacteria; phylum Bacteroidota; class Bacteroidia; order Chitinophagales; family Saprospiraceae; genus CAYLSF01. The sequence continues at coordinate 397 of CAYLSF010000811.1, read as the reverse complement.
TTAATACTTGTCATAAACCTAATAATAGCTGGTATCTAATTAAAATAACTTATGTAGCGTAGAACGATGTGATTAAAACTTAATTATGGTTGTGATTCTTTTTAAAAAATTACTAATAGCCTTTTATTATATTTTCCAAATTATGATTGGAAACTACAATATGTTTGTCGTTTGATGTTTGTTTAACATAGGTTGCACAAAATGGTTCAAAAAATGTTAAAACTCTTTAACGATTAAGGTTCAATAAATTCTAAGTTTAATTAAAAATCGAGTCTAGTTTGGAAGAAAAATGGACTTTTGTAGAAAATTTAGTTATAATCCAAACACTTAAAAACACTACTTATAATATTGATTATCAATATTTTATTATTTATTTTTGGTTTTTTCATGTTAAGAC